>CAMYKE010000095.1 GCA_947258895.1 uncultured Pseudomonadales bacterium
ATTTGAATCCATAAATCATTCCTCCTCAGAAAAAAGAAACGCATGGATGGCTTAAGGCTGTTAACAGCCTTTCCGGGCGTTACCGCTACCGGCACCTGGGCAAAACCCACATGGTCGGCCACTTGCGACTCGCTGGGGTTATACAAGCGGCCGGCAGCCGAGGTGGCGTCAACCCATATGCCACACTTGCCGCTTGCGAACAAGGCCTGGTTTTCGTTGAAGCCGTTGGAGCTGGCGCCTGGGGGGCCGTAGTTTTGCAGCAAATCAATATAAAAACTGACCGCTGCTTTCCACTCGGGAGAATCCAGTTCGGGATTCCACTTTTCGTCGAACCAGCGCCCACCGAAGGTATTCACCATCGTGGTCACCAAAGCCATGTTCTCGCCCCAGCCTGGCTTGCCACGCAGGCAAATACCCTAGACGCCCTTGCGGGGGTCATTCAGTTTGGCTGCCGCTTTCTTGACCTCGTCCCAGCTTGGTTGTTCTTTGATGGTGAGCCGCGCTTTCTTGAGCAGAGCCTTGTTATAGAAGGTCAAGGAACTTTCAGCGTAGAACGGCAGAGCATACAACTTGCCGTTGTAGGACAGAGCGTCGCGTATTGACTTAAATACATCATCCGTGTCGTAATCCGCAGGTAAGCTTTCCAGCGGCACCAACCAGTTCTTGCGGCCCCAGAGGGGCACCTCGTAGGTGCCGATGGTCATGACGTCGAACTGGCCGCTGCCGGTGGCAATGTCGGTGGTCAAGCGCTGACGCAGCACGTTCTCCTCCAATACCACCCAATCCAGCTTAATGTCCGGATGCTGTTCCTCAAACCTGGAAGACAGCTTCTGCATGATAATCATATCGGAGTTGTTCACGGTGCCGATGCTCACCGTAGTTTGGGCCAGGACCGCATTGTTAGAGAGCAGCAAACAGGCGAACATGAAGGTACTGAATAAACGCGTACTCATCATCATATTCTCCTTTTTTTGTTTTTTTTGGAGCGCGTCTCCCAGACGTACTATCGGCGCTGAAAGGTGGTACTAGCAGAGGTAGTTATCAACGTCTTTTCTCCACAGAAACAAGCTCTCGTCAACAGCACCCAAAGTAGAGTAATCACTGGTACTCCTTCTACTTGATAATTGCGGATGCAGCGTTGCTGTGGTGTTTCGCAACAAGACACAGCCTGCAGGGAATGGTTACTCCCTTTTCAAACGGCAAATCTCCGCGCCATTCAAGGACAGCAGCAGGGTCGTAGCGGCTCAGCTGAACGCGGTTCAGTACGACACCGATGGGCTCTCACAAACCATTGTCCGCAGGTTGACAACTGCGCCGGGGTATCTGCCAACCGGGACAGGCCGGTTTCGAGCTTCGGGACGAGGAGGGAGGCCCGCTGTCCTCTCTCGCACAACGGGCTATTTGCTGTCGAACTTCTGTATTCCATCCCATTCCGGTTCGGAGGACGCATCCAGGCGCTGCCGGCATTCACCAATAAATCGCCGTGCCACGCCATCGTCGTGAAAAGGCGACGGCAGTCGACCAATGGCAGCCAGAGCCGACGACCAGTCTCCCGCATGAAAGTATTGCAAGACGATCGACCATTCCTTGCGCAGTAGCAGCTGCTCCGCTGTCGCGCAGATATCCTTTTCCTCCGGCTGCGCTTGCTCCGGGTCGATGCCCAATAACTCAAAAATAGCTATGGGATGCTGAACACCCTTGGGTTGAACCCTGCCCAGTTCCCGAAAATACAGCTTCGCATCGGCCAGCTTCACTATGGAATCGCTGACAATGATGTCTGTCCCGTAATACTTGTTCAGGCCCTCCAGCCGCGCGCCTTCATTCACGGTGCTGCCCAGAGCGGTATAGTCCATACGGTCCCGGGAACCGACATTGCCGACGACTGCATCTCCGGCGTGCAGGCCGATACGGGTATACATGGGATGTCGGCCCGCGTGTTGCCACTCGCGGTTTTGCCGGGCAAGCCAGTTGCGGCAGCGTAAAGCCTCCAAACAGGCATTAGTTGCGTAATCCGCATCACGTCGAGGTGCATTCCAGACCGCCATGATTGCATCCCCGATGTATTTGTCGACTGTGCCATTGTGCGATTGAATGACTTCCACCATGCCATCCAGATAGACCGACATCTGCTGCATCAGATGCTCGGCCCCGAGTTCTTCACTGATCCGGGTAAAGTCTTGAATGTCGGAAAACATCAGTCCGATCGGAGTCTTGGTGCCACCGATTTCAGGTGTTACGTTGGAACGCACAATCTGCATGACGAGGTCCCTGGGGACATATTTCCCAAAAGTGAGCAGCGACATTTTCATTTGCTCGAACGCGTCGACCAACATGGCAATTTCAATGATGCGTGAATCTTGTATCGCGTGTCGCTCTTCAAATTCCAGATTGCGAATACTGTTGACCTCCTCCATCAGTTGCATCAGTGGCTGGCTGATACGGCGGGAAACCAGGATTATTGCCGGGAGGGACAACAGCAGGGCGACCACGGACATGGCAATGGTCAACTGTCGTGCCCGGTCAATGGTCGCGGTGAATGCCTCTTTTGGAGCTACGATCGCCAGGGTGGCGTTTCCGATCTGGTTTTCGGGAAGCCGCTCGAAATGATACAGATAATCAGTTCCCTGCAGGTTAAACTGGTGTGCCTTCGGTTCACCGCCAGATTCAATGAGGATGCGTATTTTTAGCCTGGCCAAAATGGCGTCGGCGAGGTTGCGCGTTGCGGCATCCACCTGGTCTGCTCCGGAGGGTATCGATGTGGCGATCAAGTACCCCTCATTCGATACAATGAAGGAAAAGAGCTGCCCGGCGTGAAGCTGTCGTTGTTGTGCCAGAAAGTGCGAAATATTGTCCAACGCCAGATCCACGCCAAATACACCCGGCACCTGGCCACCGAAACGCTTCGAGACGGTCACACCGTACTCGTTTGCACCGGAGGCAAAGAGATAGGGATCGATCACAGCGGTCAGATAAGTATCGGCGGCGGCCACGAACCAGGGCCGCCGCCTGGGGTCATAGCCAGGATTGCGGGCCGCGCGCGAATCCACTAGTCGCCGGTGCAAATCCAGGTATTGCCAGTACTCAATGGTCCCGCCATCTTTCGGTGCAATAATCCTGCGCACCACAAATTTGGTGCCGTCGGGAGCGTTGTAGCTTGCCGCCAGCGCCTCGGGCATATTCTCCAGGAAATTGATCTGAAAGAATTCTCCGCTGTGAAAACCCAGGTACGCCGACGAGATTTGTTGAAATTCTTCTGCCGCGTCCATCAGAAACGCCGCGGAGGGATGAATAGCCAGAGTGGGAGCGCTACCAATGCGGGGAATCAGGGGTACCGCGTTGGCAAGTGAAAACAGCGGGGTTATCAGGCTTTGGGTCCGTTCGATGACGGTTTCGCTGGTCTGAGTCAGCAGTTGCTGCGCCAGCCGGGACGCCGCGCGTTCGTTGGTCCAGTATGTGTAGCTGATGATAGCAACGATTAATAGAATGGTGAGCAGGCAGAAACTCGCAAATATTGTAAATTGCAGATGCACCCGTCGCTTGCGACGCGACGGCCGGGTCTCGGAGGACAGAGTGTCAACGCTTCCTGTATTCATCTGACATCGTGCGCAATCATTGGTCGTTGAGTAATTCGAGCGCGCGCTGTTGCGCCGCTCCCAGAGCTTGCTTTGTCGGCTGTCCGTCCAGGACGCTTTTCAGTGCCGGCGGCAGCAGTCGGGCGCCGACGATGGCGGCGGCCGAAGGATTGAAACCATCGGGCCGGATGCTGAACGTTTCTATAAATTTCCCCTCGAGGTTGAGTCTGCGCAGGGTCGAGCTTTGGAAGCGGCGAAATATCCCCTGCGGATCATTTAAGAAAATTTCCGAGTTGCCTACTCGCCGCTTTATCGGCAGCATCCCCCCCGGAGCGGAGTGCAGGAAGGCAACATACGCATCTTCACGCAGCAGAAACCTGGCGAATGAGCGTGCCGTTTCCTGATCTCTGGCGCTGGATTGATTCGACAGGCCCAGTACTCGCAGCGCGCCAAAGCGGGCGGGGCGGGATTGGCTAATGGTTGTTACCACGCCGGTCTTGTTCGGCAGAGTCGGGTCCGCGTCGCCGGCACCGTCAGCAAGTATTGCATCGAGCGCCGTAAATACATCTTCCATGAAGTAGGATGAAAAGAACACCATGGCCACTTTGCCCTGGGTGTAGAGGGGGTAGTCCATTGCCACCGTGGGCCCTGTCGGCGTATATCGCGCAAGTCTTTTATAAAACTCGGCTGTCTCCACCATACCCGGGCTGTCGAGATGAACAGCACCCTGCCGGTTCACCAGTTCAGCCCCGTTACTCAGTGCCAGCTGTGAAAACACCTGCTCCGCGTAGACATCCCCGGCAGTGCCCATAATGAGCCCGAATTGTCCGTCTTCCGGCTTATGGAAGCGGACGGCAGCCTTCTCGATAGCATCCCAGGTTGCTGGTGGTTCCAGCCCTTCGCGGTCAAACCAGTCCTTGCGGTACCACAGACCCTGAACCCAGGCATAGACTGGGATTGCAAACCAGGATTCGGCTTTGCCCGCGTCGCGTACATTGACAAGTGCTTGTTCGGAAAAGCGATCGGGTCCGACTGTGCGAATAACATGGCTGGTCGCGGTGTGGTCCAGACCATGTTCGTAATCCACACTCGCGATCTGCTCCAGGTCCGCCAGCGCAAGGGCCGGTGCACGGCCACTGCGGACCGCCTCTGAATAACGGTTTCTGAATTCATCTTCCGGCACGCGAATGACGGAGATCGGTCCCAGACCGGTTTCGGCTTCAAAGGCCTGGGTCAGGAACCGAATGGTATTCGCCCGTACTTCGGTCTCAATGTGCCAGAATTCGATGTCACCGGAAACCGGGGCGGGGATAAGGCACAGCGCGAACCAGGCACCAAACAGCCATCGGGCTAACCGGTTCAGAGTCAGGAACAGCTTTTTTGCCAAATCGTTCCGGATCGATGGATGCACGCGAATCTGGCCTTGGCTAGTGACGACATCGCTAGCATACCGGGATACCCGGCATTATTGAAGCGGACCCGTGACCGGGTATTGGAAACTCAACTCCCGGAACTGGATAATCCGCCGATGAGAACATATAAGCGCCGGTACTGCCAAATTAACGCCGTTTGGGCGACAATCCCTAGGTGACTAGACCTGCGGGAATCAAAAGGGTCAGACTCGATCGATATAACAATCCCACGGGCCACATCTTGCAGGTGGCAGTCGGCTTTGGGTCTTTCCATGGCTAACGCGATACTTTCACACGAACGGCAGCAATTCGGACGAACCTGCGATTGAGCAAATTAGCGGGGTCTCGTTATGCGGGGAACCCCTGCGAATGTAGTATTGATCAACTGTATGTTTTTGACGGCAATAATGAAACAATTAGTGAATCCGATAAAAACAACCGCCGGGACCGATGGGTCTCGTCAGTTGGCTGTGGGGCGCGGCAAGTCAGCGTGATTCAAATTCCGAAGTGGCGGGTTGAGCTTCAATAGAACGCAGCATCAGGAGGCGAAATGAAAGCGAGCTTCAAATCTTTCACAGAAAGTACCAGAGAAGACTGGCAGCTAATCATCGGGGAGCAAAGGAAGTTCATGTCCGGCCTCCCGGATCGAATCCTGACGCATATGCAACTCCTCGAAGGCGATTGTGGTGGCTTTCCCGTCGATAGATTGCAGCATTGCCTGCAAACCGCAGAACGCGCCGGGGAAGCTGGAGAAGATGACGAATATGTAGTCTGTGCCCTCCTGCACGACATCGGAGACACGTTGGGGAGCTTCAATCATGCCGATGTGGCTGCAGCGATCCTGCAGGCTTTCGTTTCGGAGGCGAATCACTGGATGATCAAACATCACGCGATCTTCCAGGGCTACAACTTCTTCCATCATCTGGGCATGGATCGCGATATGCGGGACCAGTTCAAAGAATCAGAGCACTATAAACGTACGGCACGCTTCGTAGCGAAGTACGACAATGTTGCATTCGATGATTCGCGTCCTTCGCTGTCCCTGGCCTTCGCTGTCCCTGGACCTGTTCGCACCGATGGTCCGGAAAGTGATGGCGGAGCCCAAGCAGAGCCTGTACAAGGTCGCGCTGGATGCCAGCCACTGAATTTTGTTAGCGCAGGGTGCCGTTGCCGCCCAAAAAATCGCTGCCGCGGACGTTTGCCCCGCCGCCCATTTTTGCTGCCGCAAAAACGGCCGTCGCCTCAAACGCAACTGAACATAGGCGCTAGAAAACTGTGCGGGCACGGACCGGGGTAGAAATTGAGATGGAAAGGGACCGGTTGGAGCGCGAAGCCGCCGCTATTCTCGGATATATGCTATTTGAGTATTCCAGGTTAGACATGGAATTGGGACTACTCCTGGTCTGGTCGGGGGATGGGAGGAAATGCGAATTTTTAACTAAAAAACTTGGCGGATATAGCATCTATCGTAGGCTTCAGTGTTTAGGCGATCTCGTGGAGATGAGGTATGCCGACATTCCGGAGGCATTTGAGCTATATTCAAGCTGGCTTGCGGATGCCCACAATACACGTGTGCTTCGGAACCAGCTAATTCATGGGCGATGGGGCATCGAGCCGACGAAGAGAAAAGTTGTTAACGTCATGGGGCTGCCCACCTCGCAGGAGCAAAAATCGACTCCTTTTTCGCTTGAGGAGTTGCAGTGTGCATTAGAGTCAATTAAAGAGTTGCGTACAAGGTTGCACGAGTTGAGAAAGCTATGGCCGGTGTAACCTTTACAAAAAAACTAACGGGACCGACGGGTCTCATTAGTTGGCTGCTCTACGTAAACGAGGCAGCGAGTGGGCAGAGAAACGAAGCACTTAAGTATCGATTTCCCGGAAGAAGCGCTGCTGACTGGGTTCGATTGTTTAGATATAGGGAACTCCAGGTAAAAAGGATCAGGATATCCACTTATGTCTGAAACGGCAGTGTATGGAGATGGTATTGAAGCCGAAATCGAATATTTTGAAAACGTTTATCCAGTTGCTCAACGAAAAGGAAATACTCTGGCAGCAGGGCTTTGGTGGTTTGTTTATGTGTTTTCCCAAGAAGAACGATGCCAAATCTGTAGAAGAGAAAATGAAAAATGTACACATTAATGATCCGACAACTACTACTTGCGGGACCGAAAGGTATCGCTAGTAGTCTTTAACAATGCCTTCTGTTTGCCAATTGATATCAAGCTTTTCTGAACGTTGGCCAGCCAAATCGATCGACTGCAGCCAGGGCGGACCGGTGATTGGCTAATTTCGCGAGCTGGTTCCGCATTAGACGCCGCATTGCGGACTGTCGACGGAAGAGGCTGCGAACAGGTACTTTCGCCCCGTTCCGGTCTTTCCGGATCGGCGCCCAAAAACATTCACTTTTGGGCGGAAAATGCCGGAATGTTCTAGGAGTACACTTCACTGAGCTTTCAGAACCGCGAATCGTACTCCCCATTTCGGCCAGCAAGGGCCATTCCCTTTGTCGATGAGTTTTGATCTATTCGATTGTCCGCTGTCGACGCATGAAGTGCGGCTCTCGCCTACGAATTTTGCAAGAAAGAATAAACCTTCTCTGGAAGTTGATGTATTCGGGAGGGGACATCTAAAACCGCAGCCATCACTCCATTTCCCCTGGATTTCTGATTTCCCCCGCAGCATTTACAGGAAAGTAATCTGCGGAGAGAAACTCTCATACTTCCGCTTTTCAACACCGCTACCAATCCGTAACTTCACCGGCAAGCTCCCGAAGACCGTTGATTCTGAGCGTTGGCTCAATTCCCCAGGGATCGAATACCAGATCACTGGATCGTTGCACCCAGGCTGCGCGCAGACCATGCGAGATCGCGCCGATTACATCAAACGGGTTGCTGGATATCAGCCAGGTTTCGTTGGCCGATGCTGAGGTCACTTGCAACAGGTGTTCATAAACATCAGGATTCGGTTTGAAAGTTTGTTTGTCATCGACACTGACCACATCCTCGAATAGATCGCGGATACCGGCGGTCACCAGCAATGCATTAACAGCATTAGCCGTCCCGTTTGAGAATGCGTACGAGGAGTACCCGAGGGCGTTTAAGCCTTCCAAAGATTCTTTAACATCTTCGAATGCCGGTAGCTTGCAATACTCGGCCAGGAGTTCCACTTTCTCGTCGGCAGTTAATCTCGTCTTGAGGTAGTCGCTGGCGTAGTCCAGCGCATGGCGTGTACATTCGTCGAAAGTTACGTAACTGCGCATCAAGCCGCGACGAAACGAATACTCCAGTTGCTTCTCCCGCCAAACGCGGGAGAATTCTTTTGCCTGGCTGCCGACAAATTGGTGCAACTTGACCACAACACCCTGTGTATCGATCAAGGTTCCATATACATCGAAAGCGAGTATTGCCGGCATAATTTCTACTTCCCTCTTTCCAATTTTATTTGCGCCTTGATCGACCTTAACGGCAGGTGCCGCCTGGCTTTCAGCGGTTCTCCCTAAGCGTCCTGTCGCTCAATCAACACTTTCGTTACGAGCAATCTTGCCAAAGTGCCCACGACGACCACCATAAGTAACGCCAGTGGTACCGTTTACCCGACAGCATTTTACCAGAGCTCAAGGAATGGGGATCCCTCTGGTAAACCTTGGTAAACCAGAATAGCCGGCATGCCGAGCATCATCGTCGGCATCATTATCATTGCCCTGAGCGGAGCTTAAAATTTATACCGTATTTTATTTACAAATACATCCTCAGTTGGTTGCGTTGTTTAGCCCAGCTTCGTGCGTGGAAGCTGTAAATATCGTCGTTCTCTGGTTTGTTCGACGTAAATACATGCTCAAGCAAACCAGGAGTAAAATTACAACCGTCAGGTACAAAGGCTTTGTTCCCAGGGATAATGTCTCGGCCGGTACGTTTGGGTGGAGATGCACATAGATTGCAACCAGCATGATGATCGCAATCCCGAAATTTGCTATGAAAAAGGCACCATCCTCAGCGGCAGGAGAAAGCCTTCTGCCGATACACAACAGGATGAAAAGCGTAATCCCGGTTGAAATCTCGCCGATTTGTCCCGCGGGATTGGAAAGGGTTGGAAAAGGCGATCCACTCAACGCGATTTGATTGGCGAACATAGAGGTAAAGGGCTCGAAAAATTTTACCGTTCCCCTCCCATCAACAGGAGCGCTCCAGGAAAGCCGGTGATTATTTTTTCGGATTTCTGTGCCGCACTAGTACTGGAGTTGCGCAGTAAAAAGTACCCTGCGGTGGACGTGAGAACTACGACGATCCTAATGAGTAACGGCTCTGTAGCATGCGAGTTAAGTGTATTAGGCAACCTTTTGCCAATCGAACTTTCTGAACGGAGCGTCCACGGGTGTATTGGCGAGGTGGTTGGTGTAGTTCGACATTACCTTCTGGGAAACCACAAGAATTACCTCCAGAATTTGACGCTTGGTGAAGCCGGCGTCAAGAAACGCCTGCACCGCCTGGTCATTTACGTTGCCGCGCTCTCGCACCACAGTAAGGGTAAACGTGCGTAACGCTTCTAAACGGGCGTTGGGCAGCGGCGTTTCATTGCGCAGCGCATCCGAGATCTCCTCGCTGACACCCATCATCGCAGCGATGCCGGTATGGGCGGGTACACAGTAATGGCATGCGTGTTCAACGTTGACGGTTTGCCATGCAACGGTCATCTCGTCCTTGTCAAAGCTGGAGTTCTCAACCAGCTCGTGAGCCGTTTTATAGGCTTGCAAGAGCCCTGGCGCCTCGGCCATGACCGCGTGCAGGCCCGGTACCATTCCATAAGATTTTTTCGAGTCGGCGAGCAGTGGTTTGCTGGCTTCAGGTGCGCTGGCTTCAGTGTGAAAAGTAAATTCAGTCATGACTATTTCCTGTTCAGAGTTGGGTTTGTTTGTAACGGTCGGTATAGACTATCTTTGATTATACTGATCAGTCAATTTATTTATTAGATTATTTTTATGACTGAGTCCGATGAAAAGATTGATATGTAGGTTATTAATTGAATAAACAGGAGATTTTATCACTTTACGAATCTTGTTGATGCGAAGCCGATGTCGTTTTTATTGTATCAATCGGTATAAATGTGTTATAAGTTAAGCCGCGACACTTGAGCGAGAGAAAGAACCAATATGCCCTGGGAAAAATCATTTGATGAAAAAGACGCGCTCGACAAGGCCATGCAAGTGTTTTGGCAGAAGGGTTTTGAACCTGCATCCATTGCAGACTTACTTGAAGAAACCGGGCTGAATAGGGGCAGTCTTTACAACGCATTTGGTGGTAAACAGCAGCTGTTCATCAAAGCGCTGCAGAGGTATGACCAGGACCGTCAAGACATGCTGGCCAGGCTGGAAGCGTTGGATAACCCGACCAAGGCGATCGTCACCTTCTTTGATACCACGGTTGCTAGAACTGCGGCCGACCCGGATCATAAAGGTTGTTTTTTATTCAATACCGCACTGGAGATCATGACGCACGATGCAGCAGTGAGTAAAATCGTCACCAATGGTGTAAGGGAGATTGAGGCATTTTTTCGGCGCAGTATTGAAGTGGGGCAGGCACGCGGTGAGATGCCAGAAGAGCTCAACCCGCAATCCACGGCTAAAACACTGTTGGCGTTGGTTGTCGCTATTCGGGTGCTGGGTCGGGGGGTCTATACTGAGGACTCGCTTCGCTCCATCTCGGATCAGGCCAAGCGGATGATTGGTGCATGACCGTCTCAAATTTGTGACCGCATCTTTGAAAAATATCTCCTGGACGGTTTTGACCGTTCACTTGTGGACGATGCCTCCACCCGATATTATTTAATACAGATAACGCTAGAGGATAATCATATTTCAGAGTCGGCCCTCGTAGCAGCTTATACTGCTCCCAATAGGCCGCTCATATCCCAGCGCGGAATCCAGCGTGGAGATTTTTGTGGGCCTCTAAACTACACCACTGCCGGAGGGATAAGTACTCCCTCCCGCAGCCTCTCGGCGCAGCGCCTCTCGGCAACATTACGCACCTGGGCCACAGTCCATGCACCTTGCAACAACTTCCGGACCGATATGCAGGTTTCGATTCAGGACGCGGAGCGCTGTTCGAACGCCCTCCTCGACCACCGGATGGTAGAAGGGCATATCCAGCATCTCGCTTACCGTCAGTCTTTGTTGTGCTGCCCAGGACAACAGGTGCGCGATGTGTTCGGCGCGTGGCCCAAACATTTCCGCACCGAGAAACAATCCCGTGCCTTGTTCGGCATAGACCTTTAACATTCCCTTGTTGACGCCCATTACGCGGCTGCGTCCCTGGTCTTCAAAACTGACTTCGCCGCTGGCGTAGCAGTCCTGGCATCTTGCCTCGACCTGATGCAAATTCAGTCCGACAGTCGCAATTTGGGGATCGGTAAACACAATGCCCAACGGGGTACGGCGCAGTCCGGCGCGCACATCTGGGAATCGCCCGGCATTATCGCCTGCTATACGACCCTCGTCGGCGGCCTCGTGCAGCAGCGGCAAATCATTGCTCGCATCACCTGCGACGAAAATATGGCCCGGATTGG
>CAMYKE010000096.1:0-1920 GCA_947258895.1 uncultured Pseudomonadales bacterium
GTTGTTCTAATGCCGGGGGTGTACCAACCAACGATCCGGACGGTCGTTACAAGGAACATGGCAGCCGCGGTCAATTGTGTCAGCCAGGATGCTTTAATAAACAGCTCGGAAATAAAAAATGCCAGGAAAAAAACCAGGCTCGCGGTATCGATCCAGCGTGAATTATAGAGCGTAACCTGGTAGTCGACCCCGCGCTCCACAAAGAAGGGAATGACCCGTCTCCCAATGGTCAGAATGAGGGCGATGAGCAGATACAGGGCCCCGTAGATCGCAATCTGCACGCCGCCCTCGAAATAGCCCAGTATTCCCAGGTAATAACAGGCATTACCGACACCCAGTAATATAAGCTTGGAGAGTATCGCCAGCTGCCGCCACTGCCTGGTCATGAGTATCGGCAGTGCCAGAGCATATATCAGGGCAAGGATAAAACCGAGGTCAAATACGGCCGCCAGCTTGACCAGTGAGGCATCGAGAAGCCAAACCAGGCGCGCGCACATCCAGGCAATAAACAACGCTGCAAGGGGGAGTCCGTGGGGGGTCTGTTGGCCGGTCCAGTTCTGTACGGCGGTCAGCAAAAAGCCGGCTACTACCGCCACACTGTAGCCGTATAGCATTTCGTGGGCATGCCACAGCGCAGGCGGGGGCGCCCCGGCCGGCAGTCGCGTTATTCCAAAGTAGATCGCTAGCCAGTATGCGATCACCAGCGCTGCAAACACACACGCGCCGGCAAAAAAAGGACGAAAGCCCAGGTTAAACAAAGGGGGGTGCGATTTCGGTAGTAGCATAAAGTCAGGACCCGTATAGGTATCGGATTGCAGGATGGCGTTGCGTTGCTAGCCTGCGGGCTAGCCTTAGCTAAAATAGATTACAAATGCCTGGGTTCTGCCTCCGTAGTGCCATCCGCCAGGTGAATTGTCGTCAGTTTGAAGCTCCTCAGGCGGATTGCCAAATTCTGAATAACGCGTATAGTTTGGCGAAATTTCACCATACCCTGCGGATTGCTCATGCAAAATTGGCCTTTGCTCATCCTGGTACTTTTCACACCTGAACTCGCTCTTGCATCAAGTTCCACGGACTCGACTCTGAACCTGACGCAAAGCTGGGTGGGCTATCTGGCGCTTGCGATCTTTGCAGTTGCATATCTACTGGTGATGCTGGAGGAGCGTATTCACCTGAGGAAGTCCAAGCCGGTAATGGTTGCGGCAGGTATCATCTGGTGCCTGGTAGCTATCTACTACAATCAGCTGGGCATCACCCACAGCGTCGAGCAGGCAATTCGCCACAACTTTCTTGAGTATGCCGAGCTGTTCTTCTTTTTACTAGTCGCAATGACCTATATCAATGCCATGCTTGAACGCGGTGTGTTTGACGCCCTGCGCAGTTGGCTGGTAAACCATGGTCTGGGCTACCGGGCACTGTTCTGGTTGACCGGCGTGCTGGCGTTCGTGATCTCGCCGCTGGCCGATAACCTCACGACCGCCCTGATCATGTGCGCGGTGCTCATGGCGGTGGGCAGTGAACAGCCAAAATTCATCGCGCTGGGTTGCATCAATATCGTGGTGGGCGCAAACGCGGGTGGTGCTTTCAGCCCGTTTGGAGATATCACGACCCTGATGGTGTGGCAAAAGGGCATTGTGCATTTTGCCGAGTTCTTCCAGTTGTTTCTCCCTGCGGTCGTCAACTTCGTGGTGCCGGCTCTGCTCATGCAGTTCGGGGTACCCAGCGGAAAACCCGCTCACTCGGAGGTGGATGAAACTACTGTCATGCCCGGTGGTTTCATTATCGTCGGCTTGTTCCTTGCTACAATTGCAACCGCCGTGAGTTTTCATAATTTTCTCCACATCCCGCCGGTCTTTGGCATGATGCTCGGCCTGGCGTACCTCAAACTGTTCGGCTTCTACCTGCGCATGAAGTCGCATG
>CAMYKE010000096.1:1978-7990 GCA_947258895.1 uncultured Pseudomonadales bacterium
GTCGGTGGCCTGGGGTTTATCGGCTATTTAGGCCTGGCCTCAGGCTACATGTATGGCGAATTGGGTGCTACCACAGCCAATGTGCTGGTGGGCATCTTGTCGGCGGTGGTTGATAATATCCCCGTTATGTTTGCCGTGCTGACCATGCATCCGGACATGCCACAGTCGCAATGGTTACTGGTAACCCTGACTGCAGGTGTCGGGGGCAGCATGTTATCGATTGGCTCGGCGGCTGGCGTTGCGTTGATGGGGCAGGCGCGGGGAATGTATACCTTCTTTGGACATCTGAAATGGACCCCGGCGATAGCCCTGGGTTATGCTGCCAGTATTTACGTACATCTGCTGATCAATGCCTAGTTGGGCCCATTGCCGATACGATCGAATTCGTCCGGGATTGATGTCGATCAGGTAGCGTCTGCGGTAGCGGTGTCAGGATAGGGGCGAACCAAACAGTTCGGAACAGGGGGCTTTCTTATGGCTATGATATTTCATCAAATAGCGACCGAACGAGGCTGCCAGTCGTATTTGATCGGCTGCCCGGAAACCTGTAACGCGGTGATTGTCGATCCTGAATTGAGCCAGATGGAACGCTATCAGGCGCTTGCCAATCACGATGGCCTGGTGATCGAGTATGTGCTGGATACGCATACCCATGCGGATCATTTTTCCGCAACGCAGGCCCTGGCGAAAGAACTTGATGTGCCGGTAATTATGCACCGCGCCAGCAGCGCGCCTTTTGTCGACATGAAAGTGGATGATGGTGAAATAATTATTGTCGGCAACCTGCGCCTGCGCATTCTGTATACCCCTGGCCACACCGTGGATTCCATGTGCATAGTCTTGCCGGACCGGGTGTTAACCGGTGATACGCTGTTGATCGGCGGGACCGGCCGAACCGACTTGCCGACCGGCGATCCGGAGCAACTCTACGACAGTTTGTTTAACGGCCTGTTGAAACTGGAGCCGGATCTGATGGTATTCCCGGGGCATATCTATAACGACCGCACCAGTTCAACAATCGGGGAAGAAATCGCTTCGAATAAGCGATTGCAGGTATCCGTTCGTGCCGAGTTCGTGGAGCGTATGCGGGCGCTGAGTATGGATATGCCGACGCACCTGACCGAAGCACTGCGAACCAATATGTCGGGTGGCAAGACGGTGACCCAGCTTATTGGTGAGGCGTCCTGCAAAGTTTCCTTCATGGCGCTGGAGGAAGTGCTGCGCCGTCTTGGCCTGGAGCAACCCGGTATCCTGTTGCTGGACGTCAGGGAGAGAGAGGCTTATGACAAGGGCCACATCCCGGGCGCCATCCATATTCCGCGTGGGCAGCTGGAACTCTGTGTCAACGAGCGGTTGCCCGATCCTACCAGCCGGATTGTCGCGTATTGTGAGCTGGGCAAGATATCGACGCTGGCCGCGGCCACGCTCAAGGAATTGGGCTACGGACGCGCGGTGGCACTGGACCGGGGCATGCAGCTATGGATGGAGAAGGGGTATCCGGTGGAATCCTCCGGCGGGTCGGATTGATCGCGCGTTACGCGTTGTATTCGTTGCTGTTCGCGCGGCGCCTGAAACCGGCGGCTGTTGATCAAGTTTGCCGCACGGCCTGTTTGGTGGCGGGCACCAGGGGTGGCACCACGCTCAGCGTGGTGACGCCGTTTTGCAGCAACCTCGGGACACTTTCCGCGCGGCTCGCCAATTCTCCGCAGACCGAAAACTGTGCATCGGGCAGGTCGCGGTGGGCGATATCAAAAAACCTGAAAATAACCTCATGGGAATCGTCGAAATAGCGTTCTACGGTGGCATTTTCCCGATCGGTGGCAAAGGCGTATTGGGTCAAATCATTGGTGCCGAAACTCATAAAATCCGCATGCCGGGCGAGGTCGCACAACGACAGGGCGGCCGCCGGTGTCTCAATCATGGCGCCAAGCCGGGGAGTATCGATTTGCATTTCCGCAGCCAGCGCTGTGAGTTGCCGTTTAACGCTCGCGATGTCCTCGGGGAGCGTAACCATCGGCACCAGAATATTCAGATCGAATTCCGTGGCAAGCTGCAGCAATACCTCCAGTTGGGTGTGCAGCAGGTCCGGAAAGGCATTCAGGAAGCGGATGCCTCGCTGGCCGAGGGCGGGGTTAGCCTCGCGCAACGTATCCATGAAGGGAAGCGGTTTATCGGCACCGACATCCAGTAGCCGTACGTAGACGGGAAGATGCTGTGCCGGTTGCAGTACTTCGCGTATCTCCTGTTTCAGGGCAGCAGCGTCGGGGGGTGTTTGCCGTCCCAAAAAGGCTTGCTCAATGCGATACAGGCCAATGCCGTCCGCGCCGTTGTCCACGGCCCTGCGGGTGTCGTCGACACACGAAACGTTGGCATAAACGGCTATAACCTCGCCGTCACGGGTTGCTGCCGGCAGGCGTGCGGATTCCCGCGCACTCAAATTCGCTTGCCGGCGTTGCGCGGATCTGGCTGCAAAGTCTTCACGGCGCACCTGGTCCGGGTTGACCACGGCCTCCGCAGCGTCTGCGTCCACCTGCGTAAATGCAGCCTCTGGCAGGATATCAAGCACGTCCGCGATCCCCGTAATGCAGGGCAGGCCAATCTCCCGGGCGAACAGCGCGGCATGTGAACCCGTCCCGCCATATTCCAGGATAGCGGCAGACGCTTTGCGGCGGGCCAGGAAGACGGTATCCGATGGCACCAGCCGCCGCGCCACCAACACGCAGCCCTCAGGAAGGCTCTCCAATGCGTGGGCGCGGACTCCGGCCAGCGACGCAATCAGGCGTCTGGCAAGATCATGAACATCATCGGCCTTATGCCTGGCCACCTCCATTTCCATGCGTCCGAAACGGAGTTCCCAGCGCCGAAACACGACCTTGACGGCGGTCCCCGCACTGACCAGTTCCTTTTTAATCTCCTCGATTACCTCGGCCTGCAGGCTTGGGTCCCGCACCATACCGACGTGCGCACGGAAAATGTCCGAGAGCGAGTCATCCATTTCCTTGCAGACATCCACCGCCAGGGCGCCCAGGTCATCTGCAACCCTGCTGACTGCCTGCGTGAAGCGATCGATTTCGTCGGCAATATCCGCCTCCCCGATGTCATAAAACTCGTCCTCGCGCCCCAGGGTGTAGCGGTACAAATATGCATTGCCACAGCCCATGCCAGGGGAGAGCATTTTGCCCGTAAGGATAACCGGCTGGTCGCCGCATTGGTCGTGCATGGTTATGCCCTGTGATACATCCTGGTTTAATTGAGATTTGGCATGTGGCCGAAAGATAATGCGGGGAAGGTTGCAGTTGCGCAGCCATCTTAACAAATTAATTATTCTCTGTTAAATCGCGTCGGATTTGAATCGCCAGCGCTATGTAAAGAATAGCACCTTCGTGGTAGAACATTGCGAAATAACGATACTCGGCTAGGCTGAAGGAAGTACTATTGCAGGAGGCCTTCCAATGTATAAACCCATTTTGATCGTCACCGCCAGCATCGCAATCCTCGGCGGGTGTGCATCAATGAATCAATCGCAATGCCTGCAGGCGGATTGGCGCATGATAGGCGCCGAGGATGGCTCCCGGGGGCTGGCGAGCAACACTATTGGCAACTATCGTGGGGCGTGCGCGAAACACGGCATTACCCCCGACCTGGCGCAATATCGCCTGGGGTACCAGGAAGGATTGGCGTCCTTCTGTACGGAATATATGGGGTATACCAAGGGTCGCGGCGGCTATAACTACGTCGGGGTGTGTCCCGGCGATCTCGAACCGGATTTTCTCGCCGGTTACCGTGCCGGCAAGGAAATCTACCGGGTCGACCGGGAGGTCAGGCAGATGCGCTCAACCATTGCGCACAACGTCGCTGCCATGGATGAAAACGAACGGCTTATCAACCAAAAGCTTGCGCTGATCGTGGATTCTGATATACCGGAACTCGAACGCGTCAAGGCGCTCGTGGACATAAAGGATCTACAGAAAATGCAGGTGGAGCTCGAGGGCGCCAACGTGATGCTGGCTGACGAGCTTGCCGTTATGGAGCGCGAGTTGGGGCAACTGGAACTGGCGCAGAAGTACTGACCGCTAAAATTCGGGGAGTTAACCCGCGGCCTGGATTCCTCTGGTCGTCACGGCTGGCAGCAGACCGTCGTTACCGCTGCCGGGAAGCCGGGCGATGAACATCGGCCCATTCGGGATGCTGGTCGAATTGTGCCCTGACGAAGCTGCAGCGTGGCACAATTTTGAATTGTTCCTTGCGCGCGTCTTCCACCAACCGCTTGACCAGGGTCGACGCGATGCCGTGACGGCGCAGTGCCGGGGCTACCAGGGTGTGATCCGCAATAACGGTGTCACCCGCAAGCCTTGAATACCGCAGTTCGCCGGCCGCGTCATTATCCGCGACTTTTGCCGTGTAGCGGCCCTTGCTCCCTGTTGTCGCTCGGGTAATTTCGATGTCGATGCCAGTACTCCGTCTACTTCTCTGTATCCGTAATTTTCGGCAGGCCTGAGCGGTTTGCCGACCGCGGTTGCGGGTGTCCGGAACGCAATCGGATGCCACGGCTGTTTGCCAGACTAGCAAGTATGACCACGCCCTGACAACCGCATTGCAAGCTCACACCAGCCAGGTCTTGCTGGAGTGCTGGAGGTTATTCCAGATCACAAAGCCTCAAGCTTTAGCTTCCTGCATAGCACAGCGAGTACATGACCAGAAAAATGCTCCCTGAATTACGCCAGCTCGACTCGCGTCCCATCCTTATCTCCCTGCAGGGCGGCGGGGCAATGGCTGCCAAACCATGATTCCAGTACCTGTGTGATTCACTCGAACACAGGCTGTTGCAACGACCAGTTGAGTTCGCAGTCTCCTTTCATGCTGGCTCGCAGGATGCTTGCCCCCGCAATTCCCCCGTGTAACAATTATGCGTCACACTCATCGGCTTTGAAAAAGTATGAGACCGCTTACGGTACTTCTCGCTTGTGCGCTGTACGCCAATGTTGGCGCCGGAACCGAATTCGATGCGTGCCTGGTAAACTTGCAGGAATTGGCGCGCGATGCAGGGGTGAGCAGCCGGATCGTGGACGAGGTGATCCCGGCCCTGCAGCACCAGGACCGCGTGCTCGAACTGGATCGCAGGCAACCGGAATTCGTTAAGACCTTTGCCCAGTATTTCAATGCCCGGGTCACGCCGAAACGTATCGAGCTCGGAAGGCAGCTATATGCACAGCACCGGCAATTTTTGCAGGACCTGGCGCACATCCACGGCGTGCCGGGCCAGTATATAGTCGCCTTTTGGGGCCTGGAAACCAATTTTGGTAGTTACATGGGCAAGTTTCCGACCCTTGATTCCCTCGCTACCCTGGCCTGCGATGCGCGGCGCAGCAGATTTTTCAGCAGCGAGTTCCTGGCGGCCCTGCGGCTAATGGAGCGGGAATCGCTCACCGCGACCGACATGCTGGGCTCCTGGGCCGGAGCCGTGGGCCACACCCAGTTCATGCCATCCTCCTACAACAAGTATGCGCTGGACGGCGATGGCGATGGCCGGGTCGACCTCTGGCAGAGCGAGCGCGATGCGCTGGCGTCAGGGGCGAATTTCCTCAAGCAGTTGGGTTGGGAGAAGGGCTGGCGCTGGGGTCGGGAAGTGTCCCTGCCAGCGGATTTCCCCTTCGAACTGACCCAGTCCGGTACCACGTTACCACTGTCCTCCTGGAAGCGGCACGGCGTGCTACGCGCTAATGGCAGCCCGCTGCCTGTGGCAGACCTGGAAGCCGCCGTGCTGTTACCCGCCGGAGCGAGCGGTCCGGCGTTCCTGGTGTACCCCAATTTTTCCGTCATCATGGGCTGGAATCGCTCGGAATTCTACGCGCTGTCTGTAGGGCATCTCGCCGACCGCATTCTGGGTGGCGCTGACCTGTGTCGCGCAGCTCCAGCGAGCCAGAAACCATTATCGCGGGGGCAGATCGTGGAACTTCAGCGCCGCCTCAACGCCGCTGAGTACGCCGCGGGACCCGAGGATGGCTATTGGGG
>CAMYKE010000097.1 GCA_947258895.1 uncultured Pseudomonadales bacterium
GCAGCCACCGAAGCCGGCGTTACCAGGTAGCCTCTACCTTCGCCGTGGCCTTGTGGGGACGGAAACACGACGTATCGTGCTTTGATATCCGGATCGTTGAACGATACCTGTTCGGCAACAGCATAGTTTGGGGTCAGCGCGGGCAGCAGCATACCCAACGTCAGGGAGGCAGTCGTTAACGACGACAGACGAGCAACAAACGTCCGCCGGTCGATGAGGCCGTGCGCGTACTCGTCATACCAGTCAAATGCCTCCCGAGGTATTGGCGGATGTTGCGACCCAATCCTGTTTTCCAAATCTGCCATCGTGGCCTCCTGCTGCTGAATGTCTGTGGTATAGGTAATCCGTTAATCGACGTTTGTATTGGTTGCCCCGGTATGCTGAATGCATTCTACAGGGCGTCGGCCTGTCGCCCACAGTCATCACAACCGATGCACTACTTCAAAATCCATTATACTCGCAGAGCCGGCCCAGGGGGGACCGGTCTGAATTACACCTTTTCGTCGGTGTCTGCGATTTTGCTGTCTTTTGAAAATTGTGCCGATACCGTTTTACAGGACTGCCTTTCGACCAACGTACAGGGTATCAATACTCTCTTTGGCACATTCCTTTTGTTGCCTATTTGGTCGAGTATTACCCTGGCGGCCTCTTTTCCAACTTCATAAGGCTCTTGCCTGACGACGGTTACCGGGACCTTAAAAAATTCTACCATGGGTATGTCGTCAAAACCGACAAGAGAAACATCGTCTGGTATCACTATGTTGTCGCGGGCAAACTCTTTCAACAAGTCTGTGGTGATCGCCAAATGCTGGGTAAAAATCGCGGTGGGGGCATTCGACGATTCGAGAATACGTCCAGGGGATTGCTGAAACCCCGTTTCCCTGTCCCAATGCTGAACCAACTGATCGTCAACTCGATGGCCATATTTTTCCAATGCGGCGACATAGCCCAAATACCGGTCCTTTCTGGATTTCGTGTCATCGAACTCCTGGGTCATAAAACAGATTCGCTCGTGCCCAAGCTGGAGCAGATACTCGGTTGCGTTGAAGGCGGCTTCCTTGTAGTCGGACAGAACGATATTTTCCTCGCTGCCATCGTGCTCCAGCTGAAAATGCACGATTGGCAGACCCTCCGCGCCCAATGTGGACACCAGGGACGCGTTTTTGCCGGAGGGCGCGATAATAATACCATCGACGCGTAGCTGGCTTAGCGCACGCAATGCCCGCGCTTCCGTATCGGGCTCAAAGTCTGTGTTATAGATGATGATGTTGTACTCGCCGCTTTTGCAAAAGTCATCGATGCCGCGAATGGCGCTACTGGTGTAATAGCCCGTAATGTCCCGTACTACTACACCTATGGTCCTGGTCTTGGATGTTTTCAGGCTGCGTGCAATGGGGTTGGGGACGTAATTCAATTCACTGATCGCCGACTGAATGCGGGCTTTGGTGTCCTTCGACATATAGTCGAACCGGCCATTGAGGTACTGGGAAACCGTGCTTTTCGATACTCCTGCATGAAGGGCAACATCGATTAATCTTATCTTTTTCATAGGTTTTGGCTACCTCTACTACGATCCAGGCAAACTGCTATTGACTTAATGCGAATTATCATTAGAATACGCAACTAAACCGATTTAGTAAATCGTTTTATCTCGGCAATCATAACACGAGGGAATCAACTTGGAAATTCGAGAAATCAAAGTATTCGTCTGCAACCCCGGCAGGAACTTCGTGACGGTAAAGGTAATCACCGATAATGGCATCTACGGCGTTGGCGATGCCACCCTCAATGGCCGGGAGAAGGCGGTTGTTGCCTACCTTGAAGAGCACGTGGTCCCGTGCCTGATCGGGCGCAACCCCCACGATATTGAAGACATTTGGCAATACTTATATAAGGGCGCATACTGGCGCAAAGGGCCAGTGACCATGGCTGCCATCGCGGCAATCGACATGGCGCTTTGGGATATCAAGGGTAAAGTCGCCGGGCTGCCCGTGTATCAATTACTCGGGGGCAAAAGCCGAACGGGCGTAACCTTGTATGCCCACGCCAATGGCGAGGACATCGACGACACACTCGATAAAGCTGAAGAACTGAAAAACCAGGGCTTTAAGGCCATCAGGCTGCAATCGGCGGTTCCGGGACTAAAAGTCACTTACGGTGTCCTGGGTGACAAGAAGGATTACTACGAGCTGCAGGGCAACAGGCCGTTACCACCCGAGGAGGAATGGTCGACCCCGAAGTACTTCAACATGATCGGCGATTTGTTCCGTGAGGCTCGAGCGCGACTGGGCACCGATATTCTCCTGTGCCATGACGTACACAATCGATTGACGCCCGTTGAGGCTGCGAAACTGGGGCAGTTGCTCGAGCAGTACGATTTACTGTTTCTGGAAGATGCCTCCAATGCCGAAAACCAGGAAAGCTACAAATTGATTCGGCAGCACACGACCACGCCCCTCGCGCTGGGCGAAACCTATAACACGATCTGGGACTGCAAAGACCTGATTCGCGACCAGCTGATCGATTACCTGCGGACCGCCGCCACCCATGCGGGAGGCATTACCGCATTGCGTCGCATCACCGATTTCGCGAGCGTGTACAACGTGAAAACGGCTCCGCACGGGGCACCGGACCTCTCCCCCATTTGTTTCGCGGCGCATATACATTTGAATACCTGGGCGCCGAACTTTGGTGTACAGGAATTTGTTGGCTTCGGTAACGACCAGGCCAGGGAAATATTTCAACACGACATCAAGGTCGAGAATGGCATGGCCTATGTGAGCGAAAAGCCGGGACTGGGAGTTGAGTTTGATGAAGAAGCTGCGACAGCACTCCCATACAAACGCTCCTACCTGCCGGTATGTCGTCTGGAAGACGGTACGGTGTGGAACTGGTAACCAATCAATAAACAGATAAAACATGTGATCAACAGGTGAAAAGATGAACAGCAAAGTAAAAGTATTAGTTTCCGGAAGCGGTTTTGCCGGCCAGGGCCATACGGACGCGTTCCGGGCGGCAGGCGCTGAGGTAGTCGGCATCGTTGGCAGAACACCCGGTGTCGTAAGTGAAGTGGCCGAGAAAATGGATATCCCGTACTCCGGCACAGATTGGCAGCAGGCACTGCAGGATTGCCAACCGGATGTCGTTTCTATTGCGACGCCCGGCGGCGCCCACTACGAACCAATAAAACAGGCAATCGAGTTTGGATGTCATGTATTTAGTGACAAGCCACTGACAGATAGTGGAGAAACAGCAGCAGAGCTGTACGAACTTGCAAAACAGAAAAATGTGAAAACGGCGTTTGCTTCGAGCTTTCGTTATATGCCACATATTCAGCACGCCAAACAACTGGTTGCAGATGGTGCGATAGGCGAACCGGTGGAAGTTGAGTGCATCTCCCACTTCGCCCTGGAGCGCGATATTCCCTTCGGCTGGTCACATCGCAAGGAAGATGGCGGCGGTCGCCTGAACAACAACTTTACCCACATGATCTCCATTGTGACGTCCGTAATCGGTGAAAAAATCCTGTCGATAGCCGGCGAAGTGCGCGACGACCTGGGCAAGGCGCCTATCGTTGAGGGCGTGCATAATTTCAAAACGCGAAGAGACTTTATCCCCGAAGACCTTAATGACCCGTCGCTGAAATGGGGGGAAAGTAATGTCGAGTGGTCCTATACCGTGCTGGCGCAGCTGGAAAGTCAAATGGCAGCCAAACCGGTTTCCGTACTGTTCAAACATGGCGGACTGACTCCCAAGTTTCAAGAGAACCACATCGTGTTTTACGGCACCAGGGGAGCGATATTCATTGAAGGCCACTATGGCATGGGCCCTTTGCATTTTTATGGTGAAGATAAAACATGGCAAGAGCTGCCGGTACCTCAGGATATTGCCGACAACCAGCCAAAAGTCGAGGGTGATACGGAGCGAAACTGGCATTACCTGGCCAGAGAATTTGTGAAGGACATTACTGGTGAAACAGTCGAACCGTACCAATCCTTCAGGGAAGGCAGTCTGTACCAACAACTCATTGACCTCATTAGAAAAAACGACAACTGGACAGATGTTCGCCATCTGCAATAAAAAGGCATAACCATGTTTTATGACTATCTAGTAATCGGTGTCTACTTTATCTTGATCCTGGCTATCGGTGCTGTGTTTGCTCGAATGGCTGAAAAGTCTACGAGTGATTATTTTCGTGGCGGCGGCAGAATGTTGTGGTGGATGGTAGGCTCGTCCGCTTTTATGGCGCAATTTTCAGCGGTGACCTTCACAGGCGCGGCAGGCAAAGCCTTTGCCGACGGTTTTGCCATTAGCCTCGTGTATATTGGCAATACCTTTGCGTACTTTTGCGGATGGGCATTCTTCGCGCATCGATTTCGCCAAATGAGAGTGGATACACCCACGGAAGGAATAAGAAGGCGCTTTGGGCATGGCAATGAGCTGTTTTTTTCCTGGGCATTAATCGTCTTCAGCTTTCTCAATGCCGGTGTCTGGTTGAACGCCTTAGGGGTTTTTAGCAGCGCCGTTTTTGAAGCGGACATCAGTATCACCATTATGGTGATAGGTCTGACGGTAGTTTTTGTATCGGTACTATCAGGCGCCTGGGGGGTTGTTGCATCGGACTTTGTGCAAACGTTGGTAGTGGCTGTGGTTTCAGTGGCCTGCGCGGTGGTGGCATTAGTTAAAGTTGGTGGCCCGGTTAATTTGGTCAACAACTTTCCAGGCGGTTTTCTCATCGGTCCGAATATGAACTACGTCTGGATATTGTTCGGCACCTTCATCTTCTTTTTACCGAAACAGATCATAACGGTTATGAATCTGCATGATTCATTTCGATTTATCAATGCGAAAGACTCCGACAACGCCCGTAAAGCGGCCTTGTTAGCCATGACGCTAATGGGCGTCGGAACTATTGTCTGGTTTATCCCTCCCTGGGCAGCCGCAACCCTGTACCCGGATGCCGCCGCAGGCTATGCGCAACTTGGCAACAAAGCGGCGGATGCGGTATATCTGGAGTTTACTCGCAATGCCATGCCCGCAGGGACCGTTGGGTTACTGATGGCCGGCCTTTTTGCAGCGTCCATGTCTTCTATGGACTCCGCACTGAATAAAAACTCCGGAATCTTTGTGCGCAGTATCTATCAACCTTTTCTCGCCAGAAGGAATAGACAAACCGAAGACCATAAGTTGTTGCGAATCAGCCAGCTCATCAGCTTTCTAAGTGGCATTTTGGTGATTACTGTAGCGCTATGGTTCGCATCGCTGAAAGAGCTCAGCTTATTTGAGCTAATGATGTCCGTTTCAATTATGGTTCAGGTGCCAATGATGGTGCCGCTATTATTTGGAATTTTTGTGAAGAAAACGCCGCCATGGGCGTCCTGGGCGACTGTTGCAGTCGGTTTGTTCGTTTCCTGGTTAGTTAACTATGTGTTCACCGCAGATGTATTCGCGGCGATGTTTGGTATTGAATCGCTTACCGAACGGGAAAGTATTGATATGAATATCATTCTAACCGTTGCAGGCCACTTGTTTATTACCGCCGGCTTTTTCTGCGCGACTTCATTCTTCTACAATGAGGCGAAGGACAAGAACAAACCCGAAACGGATCGTTTCTTCGAGGATCTGCAAAAGCCGGTTATTGCAGATGATCAACAGGACGAAGTCGACCGTCAACAGCGCCACAAACTCGGTTTGATGGTAAAAATCATGGGCTCAGGCGTGATGCTTATGGCTTTGATACCGAACCCGTTTTGGGGCCGCCTGATGTTTGTTGCCTGTGCTTTAGTCATCCTGAGTATCGGTATAGTATTGCAAAAAAGTTCGGCGCTGGAATCAGCAAAAAGTGAATCTTTGTCGAGCTAGCCGCCATATCTCACTGATTCGGCGATCCACTGCCCAGAAGCCTTGTCAGTACAGTGCGAATTGCCTATTTGGTTTCTCGCCGGATCTTGCACG
>CAMYKE010000098.1 GCA_947258895.1 uncultured Pseudomonadales bacterium
CGTGTTGACAATATTGGGTCGTTCGATATCGGCGTAGCGGCCGGGATAGAACGGGTGCTGGAAGCTGGAACACACCAGTACGGCCGGATCGTCCTTGAATATATCGACCGTTCCGTTGCCGTGATGCACATCAAAATCGAGTACCGCTGCCCGCTCGACACCGTGCTCCGCCATGGCGTGCCGGACCCCGACAGCGACGTTATTAAACAGGCAGAACCCCATGCTGGCAGCGTACTCGGCATGGTGACCGGGCGGGCGCACCGCGCAGAATGCACGCTGGAACCGGCCCGCGAATATACCATCGACCGCCTGCACCAGAGCGCCGGCGGCCAACCTTGCTGCCTGAGCACTATGGGGGCAGAGTGCAGTATCCGGATCGATCTGCACCAGTCCCGCTGCCGGGCTCGCGTCCAGTATCCGCTGCACATGCGCAGCCGGATGAACCCGCTCCAGCGCCTCCCTGGCTACCGGCTCCGCCTCGAGCTCAAGCAGTCGGGCCAGCAAGCCGGAGTCATGCAGATGGGTCTGGATTGCACGCAAGCGTGCAGGACTTTCCGGGTGGTAGCTGCCCATATCATGCTGTTGGCAATCGGGGTGGCTAATGTAGGCGGTCTTCATCATGGCACCAAAGTCGTTGCCGGGTCACCTGATTTTACTACGATATGCGCGAATGCGAAGGTGGTAGCCACGAGCCGCAGAACTACCCTCACAGAAATCACAGCTAGCCCGCACCAAAGCGAATTTCGCAGACTGTAAATTTCGGGCTTCGAGAAAATGCATGTTTTCATGGATTATTCTCAGTTTTGATGCTGCGTCCGTGACTGCTCGGGCTAGGATTGCACCCAGCGAATCACATGGTCTTCCCATTGCTCGGGATTTGCATATTCCTCCGACAGGCATTTGCCGCGCACGGATATCCCTGCTTCGTGCACCGTTTTCCGGCTACCACTTACCAGCGGATGCCACCAGTGCAGGTCCTTTCCCTCAGCCAGCAAGCGGTACGCGCAGGAATCGGGCAGCCAATCGCATTTGGCCACATTGTTAGCGGTTAGTTGCCTACAGGTAGTCACCCGCGCGATGCGATTCGGGTAATCGCTACAACGGCACTGCTCGATGTCGAGCAGTCGGCAGGCGAGGTTGGTATAGTGGATCTCGCCACTGTCCTCGTCCTCGAGTTTCTGCAGGCAGCAACGCCCGCACCCGTCGCACAGGGCCTCCCACTGCGCGCTGCTCAGTTGGTCCAGCGACCTCGACTTCCAGAAAGGTTGCTCGTTCATCGTACGTGAGCGTTATGCAGGGCCCGACCCGGAACCAGTCTCGGCATGGCCATGACGGTTCAGGAACGCGTCGTTGCCCGGCGGCATTTGCAGGAAATAGCCCTGTGCCGATATGAGCCGTACCACCTCATCACGCTCAACCCGCGCCAGCCGGGTTTTCGGCTTCAGTGCCAGCGTCATCACCAGCTCCGGTTCACCGAACGATTCGAGTAGCCGGGCCGGCACGTCCGCCAGCCCGGTAGCCTTGGCGACGTACAGGTACATCTCCTCCTTACGCGGACTCCTGTATACATCACATAGCAGATCGACGCTCACAGGCGCGCCCCGATATCGGCCAACAGGGCGCGCAATTCCTTGCCAAGTACCTGATGTTTCCAGCCGCTCATGTCCTCCGGCAAGGTCACTTCGCCTCCCTCGATAAGGTCAAACACCAGGGCATTGATGCCCTTGCGGTTCATGATCAGCTCAGGGGAAATATCCAGCCGTGCTGACTGGGCATCGATCCAGCGCTTGATGGTCTTCACATGCTCACTCAGAGACCGCGGCAGCGGACCGCGCAGGTCACTGTGTAACTCTTCGCCATTGTGCTGTTCAATCAGCGATAGAATCTGTTCACCGTACTTGCGGATAATCCTCGGGTGAACACCTTCCACCTGTTTCAGTTCTTCCATGGCTTCCGGTGATTGCCGGGCGATTTCCACCAGTTGGGGGTCCCGCAGCAGGAACCCGCGCGGCATATCGCTGCGCCTGGCCTCCTGTTCGCGCCATTCGGCGAGCCGCTGGAGCAGCGCCAACTCACCAGGATTCAGCCGCCACGCCGACTTGACGCGGGCATAGGCCTCGGCAGGAACGATACCCGTGCGTTGCTTTTCCAGTAGCCGGGCACACTCCTCTTCGACCCAGCCCAGCTTGCCGCCCTGCAGCAGGGCATCGCGCTGCTCGGCATAAATATCGAGCAGGAACTCCACGTCCAGCACGGCATAATCGAGTTGTTTATTGGTCAACGGGCGCTGCAACCAATCCGAGCGCTGTTCGCCCTTGGGTAATTCCTCACCGAACATTTCCTGCACGGTATTCTTGTAACTCACCGACAATCCCCGATTGAGGAATGCGCCGGCAAGCTGGGTATCGAAGATCGGTTCGGGGAGAACACCAAGGTAACTGTCGAACAGCTCCAGGTCTTCCGAGCAGGAGTGCAGCACCTTGATAATCTGCGGGTTCTGCAACAGTTCCTTGAGCGGCTCGATGTTGGTGATGGCCAGCGGGTCAACCAGGAAGCGCCCGTCATCGGTGGCAATCTGAATCAGTCCGGCACGCGGGTAGAAGGTATTGGTGCGAATGAATTCAGTATCGAGTGCAATGACACGCAGGTCCTGCCACTGGGCGACCAACAACGCGAGCAGATCATCTTCCTCGACCACCGTGTAGGCCGGGATGGCGAAAGTTTCAGTCTCCATCAGCCGCTCATCCGCCCAGCGAGCGACGCCCTTCCAGGGCGTGTGCGAGCGTTCCTCCATCGACGTATTCCAGTTCCCCGCCCAGTGGCACGCCGTGGGCTATGCGGGTAACAACAACGCCGGTATCCCCGACCTGGTCCGCGATATAGTGCGCGGTCGCCTCCCCTTCTACCGTTGGATTGGTCGCCATAATTAATTCACTGATACCCTCCTGCGCGACTCGCTCCACCAGCCGGTCGATGCCGATATCAGATGGCCCGATGCCATCGATCGGCGACAGGTGCCCGGACAGCACGAAATAAACACCGCGGAACAGCGCGGTCTGCTCCAGCGCCAGCACATCTGCCGGGGACTCCACCACGCAGATCTTGGAGCGGTCACGACCCGGGTTTGCGCAAATGGTGCACTCGTCGACCTCGCACAAGATGCGGCAGGTCTTGCAGCGCTGAACGTGTTCCATGGCGGCCTCGAGTAACTGCGCAAGAGTCAACGCCCCTTCCCGGTTACGTTCCAACAGGTGGAACGCCATGCGCTGCGCGGATTTGGGGCCGACCCCAGGCAGGCAGCGGAGCGCCTCGATCAACTGGTCTATCAGTGGACTGAAGGACACGCGGCTAGAACGGCATCTTGAAGCCGGCGGGCAGCCCCATCCCGGATACCATGCTGGCCATTTGCTCCTGGTTATTGGCCTCGACCTTACGCACCGCATCATTAACGGCCGCGGCCAGCAGGTCCTCCAGCATCTCCTTGTCCTCGCTGAGCAAATCGCGATCAATCTCCACACGGCGCACATCGTGGCGCCCGCTCATGGTTACCTTCACGAGTCCCGCACCGGCTTCCCCGGTCACCTCCGCGTTGGCCAGCTTTTCCTGCGCCTTCTGCATCTGCTCCTGCATCTGCTGGGCCTGCTGCATCAAATTTCCTAAATCACCTTTCATAAAAACCTCTAATTCTGATTAGATATAATATTTATCTATTTGATAACTATATATTTTACTCTTCGGGATGAAGTGCCACAATGGATTCATCCTCCAGTCTTGCCCCGAAGCGAGCGATCATCTGCTGTACCAACGGATCGTTCTCCAGCGCCCTGCGCGCCTCGCCAACCTGTTCCGCCCGGATG
Organism: uncultured Pseudomonadales bacterium; assembly: GCA_947258895.1. The sequence goes on from CAMYKE010000098.1 coordinate 3,858, forward strand.
CGCTTTTGCCAGGCTGCCGGGGTCTCTTCCACATGGTCCCGCGCTTCCACCTTGAAGTTCACCGGGCGGCCGAACGTTTCCAGCAACGCATGACTGATCCGATCTTCATGGTTGCGCGTCAATAACTCGATATACTGTGGCGCAATCAACAGGTTCAGGCAATCGGCGCTGCACGAGGACAACACGCACTCCCCCAGAATATTCCGGGTCATGCCCTTGACCGGCAACCGCTGAACCAGGCCGATCCAGTCCTGATTGCATTTGACCCCATCCAGACTGGCGGGTTGCCTGGCAGGCTCCGGTTGCAACGTGCCGGGTTCCGGAGGGGACTCCGCTATGGTTGCCGGGTACGGCGTGACCGGCGCCGGTTCCAGCAACCTCTTCCCGGGCTGGTTGTCGACCACGAGGTCGAGTTTCGCCCTGGACCGCGCCCCGGAAGCAGAGACAGGCTCCTGCCCGGGCACCCGTGTTGCGGCCGTTGCCGGTCCCTCGCGTGGCGCCTCGCAACGATTCCGGCTCGTCGGCGCGGGGCGTGGTTCGGTGAGCTTCGACGGTGGCGCAGCCTGCCCCGGTTCACTCGCTGGCTGTGGAGCTAGCGCAGGACGCTTCCCTTCGCCAGCGGGGGTGTTATTTGCATCGGCTAAAAGCTTTTTGGTTTCCGCCAGTTGCTGCCTTGCTGCAGCGCGGGAATTCTCCACTACACCCTCCTCGGATGCAGGGTCAGCACCAGGTGCGGCACTCACAGCCTCAGGCTGGGAATGCGTGAGCGCGGTTGAACGCTGTTTTTTTTTAGGCGGCGACGGCGCGGATATGGTCGGCTGGAACGCCAGCATTCTCAGCAACACCATCTCCAGCCCGGCGCGTGGCTCGGGATTCAGCGGCAAGTCGCGCCTGCCGATCAACGCAATCTGGTAGTAAAGCTGCAGGTCCTCCGCCGTCACACGCGCTGCCAGTTCTTCGATGCGCTCGCGGGCATCGATCGTGCTGTCAAGCGATTCGGGTACGGCCTGAACTACGGCCATGCGGTGCAGCACCGATATCAGTTCGTCCAGCAGGGCCGGATAGTCCGGCGAGAATTCCGCCAATTCCGCAACTTCGCCTAAAACCCGGCCGGCGTCGGCGCTGCATAACGCATCCACCACCCGATAGATCCTGGCGCGGTCGATGGTGCCCAGCATCGCGGTAACATCAGCTGCGCGCAGTTCATTCTGCCCGTAAGCGATCCCCTGGTCGGCCAGGCTCAGCGCGTCCCGCATGCTACCCTGTGCGGCTCGCCCCAACTGCCATAATGCCGCATCATCGAAGGGCACGCCTTCCTCCCCGAGCACATGTCGCAGGTGCTCGACGATACGATCGGGAGACATATTCTTGAGGTTGAATTGCAGGCACCGCGAGAGAATGGTCACGGGTAATTTTTGTGGGTCGGTGGTCGCCAGCAGAAACTTGATGTGCGGCGGCGGTTCCTCGAGCGTCTTCAACAGTGCATTGAAGCTGTGGTTGGACAGCATGTGTACTTCGTCGATCAGGTAGATCTTGTAGCGGCAGCGGGTCGGTGCGTACTGCACGTTATCCAGCAACTCACGGGTATCCTCGACCTTGGTGCGTGACGCCGCATCCACCTCGATCAGGTCTACGCAACGCCCTTCGTTGATTTCGACACAGGACGGGCAAGCGTCACAGGGTACCGAGCTTACGCCTTTCTCGCAGTTCAGGCACTTGGCCAGAATCCGCGCAATCGTGGTCTTGCCTACGCCGCGCGTGCCGGTAAACAGGTAAGCGTGATGCAAACGGTCCTGATCGAGCGCATTCACCAGCGCCTTGAGCACGTGCTCCTGGCCTACCAGTTGTTCAAAATTGCGCGGACGCCACTTGCGGGCGAGTACTTGATACTGCATTGATTGAGATACGTGTTGGGTGACAGACCGGCTCGAAGACAGGATTATATGCTAGCCGTTACGGCACCACTTCACCAGCGAAATTTCGGTGGGCGCCGGGCCACTACCTGCAAAGGGTGGCAACTCCCGCCAGCCACACCCCGGCACACAATTCAATTGTTACCGTTGCTCCCTTCCGGGCCTGTGTTAAGCGCGCTACCATTTACGACCGGAAAGCTGTTGGCCACGAAGGCATTGAACAGCCATTGCGCGGCAACTGCGATGGCCATGGCGACGCTGCGAATCCGGTTGGGGAAGATCTCCGACAACATCACCCAGACGACAGGCCCCATGGACATCGCAAACGAGCCGATGAACAACAGGATCGAAAGCAGGGAAATAATCCCCATTTGCCCCGTATAGATGGTCAGGCCCAGTATCATAAGCCCAAGGAACATGCCGCTGGTGCCAATAATGAACAATGGTTTCCTGCCCCAGCTGTCTACCTTGTAAATCGCAATGAACGTAAACACCAGGTTAACGGCACCTAACCAGAGTTGCTGCTTCAGGGCGTCTTCGGGCCCATAACCCAGCGCGTTGGCAAAGATCTCGGCCCCGTAATACAGAATCGCGTTGATGCCGGTGATCTGCTGGAAAATAGACAGCATCACACCGATAAACAACACCAGCAGCATGGCCTTGGAAAACAGTTTCACGCTATGGTGCTGCTTGGTGTCGGAGAGCGAAATCTGGATTTCCTTGAATTCCTTCGCCGCCTCCTCTGGACTCTCTGTAATGGTAGCCAATACCTTCTTGGCTTCTTCGTCGCGGGACTTGAGCATCAGCCAGCGGGGGCTGTGGGGCACCAGGAACAGCAACCCGAAAAAGGATAATGCGGGCAACAATTCAGACCAGAACATGACGCGCCAGCCGTCAGCGACATTGTATTCGTGAATGCGCAGCAGCTCCTCTGGCGTTAGGTCCGAGGTATCGCCACCGCCGATGAAGTAGGTCGCCAGAAACACCACGAAAAAACCAATGACCACCGCCAACTGGTAGAACGAAACCATCCGGCCCCGTTCCTTTGGCGGGGCAATTTCGGCGATATACATGGGCGCTGCCATCGACGCCATGCCAACACCCAAGCCGCCCACGATGCGATAAAAGACCAACTCGGTGAGCGAATCCGCGACGCCCGATCCCCAGGCGGACAGCGAAAACAGGGCTGAAACAGCCGTACAGCGCACTGCTGACTGCCCAGCCCTGCTCGCCGGGCGTTAACTGGAAATACTTGGTGAAGTAAAGCTGGCTGCCGGCAATTACGCCCGTATCATAACCAAACAGCAGTCCGCCCAGGGCGGCGACCGCGGTGATCCCGAGAATCGTTTTCTGTTTTTTTTGTGCTGCAGCGCTCAGTACTGAACTCATGCACTCTCCCCTCTCTTGTTGTAATGAATAACCAGCTGCAGTTCACACCAGCTTCTCTGGGCTGGCTTTTCCGGATATCCGCGCTACGCCGCCTGCTCGAAGTTATTTACTTATAATTCTTCGGCTAGCCATTTTAAACGATTGGTTGGGGATAGCTACACTGCGGGTCCGCTATTTCGGATATTTCTCCCGCGTAGCCGCGAACATTGTAATGGTTTTAGGGTTACATGCTATGCTTGGTTTTAAGCAAGAAACGATTACATAACCCAGCGAGGATGCTGCGTACGGACGCGAGGTCAGGAACGCCACCGCGACCTGCAGCCCACCTGGCGTAATTACTAACAGCCCTTCCGGGACCGGTAATGAAAGAGGCGGTACTACAAGATTGGCTCAAGCGTGACCCCGACCCACGCACTCGGGCTGAACTGGAAGCGATGATTACCAGTGACGACCATGCCGAACGGGCGGACCGCTTGGGCAGTCGCCTGCAATTCGGCACTGCGGGCCTGCGTGGCGAAGTCGGCACTGGTCCCGCACGAATCAATCGTTTGGTGATCAGGGAAACGTCTGCGGGACTGGGTGCTTGCCTGCTGGAGCAGATCGCCAATGCTGCCACGCGCGGCGTAGTGGTCACCTTTGACGGGCGCCCCGATTCGCGCCAGTTTGCCGAGGATGCCGCCTGTGTATTTGCCGGTATGGGAATCCAGGTGTTCCTGACAACAGACGTTGCTGCGACCCCGATCTGCGCCTATGGCATCAGGCAGCTTTGCGCCGCCGGTGGCGTGGCAGTGACTGCCAGCCATAATCCGCCCGGCTACAACGGCTACAAGGTGTTTTGGGACAAGGGCGCCCAGATCGTCGCGCCGCTGGACGGTGAGATCGCGACGGCCATCGACCGGGCGGCGGGCACCGAGGTACCCTGGATGGATTTCGCCGAGGCCCGCGCTAGCGGCAAAATACAGTTTGTGGGCCCCGAATTTTACGCGGCCTATCGTAACGCGGTGCTCACCTCACCGCTATTCCAGCAAACCGTCGACCCCGCCTCCGTAAGCATTGCCTATAGCCCGTTACATGGCGTAGGGGCAGCAATGGCGGAGTCATTACTTGCCGGAGCGGGCTTCACACAGTTTTTTACCGTCGCATCCCAGCGCGAACCGGATGGTGCTTTCCCCACCGTACAGGTACCGAATCCGGAGGATCCTGCCGCGATGCAGGCCGTGATAGCGCTGGCGCAGCAACAGCAGACCACCCTCGCCTGCGCATCCGATCCCGATGCCGATCGCCTTGCCGTTGCGGTGCGCGAACTCGATGGCAGCTACCAGATGCTCAGTGGTAACCAGGTCGGTGTTCTGCTGGCTCACTATTTGTTGGGCCTGGGGACGACCCAGGCCGGAAAGATTCCGCTCCTTGGCACCACGATCGTATCGTCCCGAATGCTGAAGTCCATTGCGGTAGCCGCGGGCGCCCGCTATTACGAGACCCTGAGTGGTTGCAAGTGGTTGGCAAACATCGCGCTGGCGCTTGAAGATGGTGAACATCAGTTCCTGTTCGCGTACGAGGAGGCCATCGGGTACATGGTGGGTGACCTGGTACACGATAAGGATGGCCTGTCAGCGCTGCTGGCTTTCGCACAAATGACGGCGCAACTGGCAACGCAGGGCAAGACAGTCCTTTCCGAACTTGAATACCTCTACCGCCGGCACGGTTACTACATTACCGGGCAGCGATGTATCACTACCAGCGACCGGTTGTTACTGGGCGAAAAATTGCGTAACTCGCCGCCAACACGGATTGCCGGCAACAGAATCACCGTGACCGAAGACCTGAAGACGCAACGGCGGCAGTTTGCGGATGGCAGCAGCGAGCCCATCGACCTGCCGCCTGCGGATGTACTGATCTACGAACTGGAGAACGATGCCCGCGTCATCCTGCGGCCCTCCGGTACCGAACCCAAACTGAAATGCTACTATGAAATCAGCGAGCAGATTTGCGCGGAAGAAGAGTTCGCAGCGGCAGAGCGGCGCGGTCTCGACAACCTCGAGCGGCTGATTACCGCGCACCAGGCGGAACTGGATATCCTGCGCGGCGCCTAGCAGCCGGCTGTGATAGAAAGCGTATTACTGCGCGGATTACGATAACTTTCCTGGAATTCGCCCTTCCGAAGCAGTGGTGGCCATTGCCGTGCCTGTCGCGCTTCCCTCAACCACTGCGGCGCTACTGGTACCATCGAGACACTTCGCAACCAGGACCACGGTGAACCATATCTGCCTATACACAGTATAATCTCTAAACAAGCACACTCGGTCTACTAAACACATCCTGGAGCGGAGTACATTCAACGATGATTGGTTTCCTTTCGATAGCTGCACTGATTCTCACGGGGCTGGCCGGTTATGCCGGCTACCTGTGGTGGCAGGTTTTTCGGCAGCAACAACAGCGGCGCGAGCAGGCCGAGAAAGCGGAGCGACAGCGACAGGAGGCGGAAAGCACCGCCAGGAAAAACATCAAATTAATGCTGGAAGTACTGGACCAGGGACAGGTGTCCCTCACCGAAGGAGCGATCCGGGTGATGGCCTTTGTACCGGCCTTGCCGGAGGATGAGCGATTATCTCCCCGCTATCAGCCATTCCGGCAGCTTGCCGAAGCCGCTGCCCATATTCCCATCCTCGATGCCTGGCGCGATTTGAGCCGCGCCCAACAGGATCGTTTTGACGGGGAACGCGCCCAACTTGAGGCGCAGCACCGCGATGCGCTGCTGATCGCTACCCGCGCGATGCTGAAAAAGGAACAGCATGCCCATACCATCAATTAACGAGGCGCGTTCAGGACGTTGCAGACATCGGCGAAGCGTATCGATAGGGAAAGGGCGCGACTGGTGTGCCTTGCCAAACCTGAAATAGTTGCTGCTACCTGCCCAAGCCGCAAGCATCTCCTTGCGGGGTCGTTGTCGGGACGGTGAAACGTGGCGGTCTACTGTACAAGTGGTCTCCCTGCTATGCTGCGCGTCAGCCAACGCGACATTGAACGGCCGTCCTTCTGCGGCGACCGGCTGCTGCCGGTGACGCAGCCAAGGTTCATCAATCGCCAGAGACTTCAATCAGGTTTAACGCGGCCAATTTTTCGGAAACTTTACTGATCACAGATTTGGCCAGCTCATCTATGTCGTCGGGATTACGGGTCTCGGACTTTATGGTCCAGACGAGATGATCCGAAGCATTGTCATAAAGCGTGGTTTCAATCACATAATACTCGACTTCCCGCCAGTAACCCGGAGATCTCGTCACAATATAG
>CAMYKE010000099.1 GCA_947258895.1 uncultured Pseudomonadales bacterium
TACGCTGCAGGCTAGGAGCCTGTCGGACTTGGGTGTTCGGTCGATAATTGCATCCTGCATGATCGACACTTCCGCCATCCATGGCGGTCGTAACGAGGGGAAGTCCGGTTTGAGGCAGATTTTGGGCTCTTTTGAGGCGAATAGTCATTCTATTTAACGAGAAAGAGTAGAAAATATGTCCCCACTTCATTACAAGAGCGGCTTTTCCGCAGTAGATTCATCCCAAGTCCGGCAGGCTCCTAGTACAAGGAAGAGGTAATCATGCCCATGATGTTCCAGGCTTCGACATTGGCATATTCGATTGCGGGTTGCAGGTCCGCTTCCTCCAGCCCGCAGCACGCCCAGGCTGCCGGCTCGATCAAGCTAAAGTAGTCCAGCCCCTCGGATTCGCTCGTTTCCTGGTCCATCGCGCTCGCGGCGCGCGACGCGATATTTAGTATCGCCGCGGTCAATACATCCTGCTCCGCATCCTGCGGGACATGCTGGTAGCTTACCGCATCAACCAGTGCTTCGGGCAAGCCCCAGATCTTCATCAATTCCGCGCCAACCTCGGCAAAGGTAAAGCCCAGAATTTCCCGCTCCGCCACCCACGGAGGCATCGTGCGGCTGGCGGCAATACTTCTTTTGGCGGCTTCCGGCTCCTCCACCACAACCAGCAATTTACCGATATTATGCAGCAGGCCTACGGTGAAAAAACGCTCCACCTCGCGGATACCAGCCAGTTTGCCCAAATGCCGAGCCACCAGTCCGGTGTCCACGTTGTGCCGCCAGAAACTGTCCATGTCGATCATGGTCTCGGGGATACTGTTGAACGAATTGGCTACCGAAGTTGCCAGTACCAGGTTGCACAATTCCTTGGATCCGATGAGGGTGATCGCCCGTGTTACGGTATCGACCTGAGACGGAAAATTATAGAACGAGCTATTGGCCATTCTAAGTAGCCGCGCAGCCAGGCCCGCGTCGAGCATGATAAGGTCGGAGATCTGATCGATGCTCGCGTGTTCGTCGTTAACGAGTTCAAGGAGCCTGAGATAAATGTCGGGCAAGCTGAATAATTGACTGGTTCTTGCCGCCAGCTGGGCCGCCGCACCGTTGGGAGTAGTATCAATTTGACTGGCGAGATTGTTCATATGTCGGATTCCCCGTGATCATGCGGGGACACTTTTTTATATCTCCGCGCTACTCGTTAAAGCTTAGCAAAGATGTCCGGATTTACCTGAAAATTGTCAGGGATTAACCCGGGATGTACACCCGTGGAACTCGCGCCGTGATCCGGCAAAACATTTCATAGGAAATCGAGCCGTGCAGTTCTGCCAGTTCACCCGCTGCTATCCGCTCTCCCCACAATTCCACTTCGTCACCGATTGCCGCGTCTGGACAGTCGCTCAAATCCACCGTGATCATATCCATGGATACGCGACCCGCTAGCGGGACGCGCCGGCCCCGGCACCAAAGTGGCGCCCCGTGGGGCATAGCGCGCGGATAACCATCACCATAGCCGATCGCTACCACGCCGATACGCGAATCCCGCTGCGCAGACCAGGCGGCGCCATAACCAACTGTCTCCCCCGCTGCAACATCGCGGACCGCTATCAGGCGAGAATTCAAGGTCATTACCGGCCGCAGCCGGGCAGCCAGGCCAGTATCGCCAGCACGCGCTCCGAAGGGAGAGGCACCGTAGAGCATGATGCCCGGCCGCACCCAGTCGCGCAGGGAAGTGGGCCGCGATAGCAGCGCCGCGGAATTGCACAGGCTCACAGGAACATCTCCGTCCGCTACATTCCTGAATGCCTTGTCAAAACAGGCTTCCTGGGCGTCGCTCATCGCGCTGGCCGGGTCATCGGCACAGGCGAAATGACTCATAACCCGGATACCCGCAACGTTGGCGTGCTGGTGCAGACGGGGATAGAGCGTGGCAAACTGACCTGGAGGGAGCCCAAGCCGGTGCATTCCGGTATCGAGTTTCAACCACACCACCACTGGGCGCGATAGCGAACTAGCCAGCAATAACTGCGCCTGTTGTTGATGGTGGATCACCAGCTGGATATCGTGAGCAGCGGCTTCGTCCAGTTCCTGCGCTTCGAACACGCCCTCCAGCACCACCAGCGGGGTAGCCACCCCGGCACTGCGCAGTGCCAGCGCCTCGTCAATAAACGCTACTGCCAGGGCATCCGCGTCCGCTAGCGCCTGCGCGACCGGTAACACGCCGTGGCCGTAGGCGTTGGCCTTGATCACCGCCATGATGCGCTGCCGGGAGGCCTGCTGCTTTACAATGTCGAAGTTATGCCGGAGGGCGCCGAGATTGATCTCGGCGCGGGTGGGACGGCTCACTCGTACTCCTCGTATCCCTGGTAATCGCCGTGGGCGAGATCCTCGAATTTGGTGTATTTACCGATGAACGCCAGGCGCCGCGTGCCAATCGGCCCGTTACGCTGCTTGCTGACAATGATCTCGGCAATTCCCTTGTCGGGGCTGTCTTCGTTGTATACCTCGTCCCGGTAGATAAAGGCGATCACATCCGCGTCCTGCTCGATGGACCCGGATTCCCGCAGATCGGACATTACCGGCCGCTTGTTGGGTCGCTGCTCCAGGCTGCGATTGAGCTGCGACAGGGCCACCACCGGCACGTGCAGTTCCTTGGCCAGCGCTTTCAGGGAACGTGAAATCTCGGAAATCTCGGCAACCCGGTTATCGGAGAAATGGACGCGGTGTCATCCACAAACAGGGGTTTATCCTTGAGCAGGCTGACGGCTGAAGTCAGGCGAGGCCAGTCATCATCATCGAGCTGACCATTGCGGATTTTGGTCTGGTCTATCCGGCCCAGAGAGGACAACATGCGCATCACCAGCGAATCGCCCGGCATTTCCAGGCTAAACGCGATTACCGGCTTGTCCCCGGAAATAACGGCGTGCTCCACGATGTTCATCGCAAACGAGGTCTTGCCCATCGACGGGCGCCCGGCTACGATTATCAGGTCGCCGGGCTGCAAGCCGGCGGTCAGGCCATCCAGGTCAGAGAACCCGGTGCTCAACCCGGTCAGGGCATTGTCCGAGTGATACAGCTCATCGATGCGCTCAACGGCCCGGGTCAACAGCGGATTGACGCTCACCGGCCCGGTCGACGAGGCCTTGGTCTGGGCAATATGGAAAACCTTGCGCTCCGCCTCGTCGAGCAGTTCATCACTGCTGCGGCCGTTGGTTTCGAAGGCGTCATCGGCAATATCGTTGGCAACCTGCACCAACTGGCGTAGTACCGAGCGCTCCCGGACGATATCTGCGTAGGCCCGGATATTCGACACGCTGGGTGTGTTGCGGGCCAACTCGCCCAGGTAGGCAAGCCCGCCCACGCCCTCAAGGCTATTCAGCTTCTCCAGCGCTTCGGACAGCGTGATCACGTCCAGCGGTTGGGCGCGTTCGATCAGCGTGGCCATGGCTTCGAATATCACACGGTGATCGTTGCGATAAAAATCGCTGCCAGCGACCAGCTCGGAGACGTTGTCCCACGAGCTGTTATCCAGCAGCAACCCGCCCAGTACCGACTGCTCTGCCTCAATGGAATGCGGTGGTACTTTCAGTGCCGACAATTGCTGGTCATTCTCTGCTGCGTGTGTCATCGCCCTCGGCTAGCGCCTCTGCGTCAGAATGTGAAATCCCTTCAGCCAACTCCGCCAGCATATTCAAGGCAGGAAAATCACGCCAGGGACTGCGCATTTTATGTGAATCGAGGTCAAAATTCGACAAGAACGTGGCTGATCGAGTGGTCGATTTGACTGGGACGCGGTGTAATTTTCAGCCGCAATAGACAACCAAAAAACACCATGCGCCCAGGCGAGCGGATGGTGTTTATGCTTGCCGGAAGTGCCTATTCCGTGAATGTACTCGCTTGGAAGGGGGGCAATCGTTCCCTGCACGCTGTGCCTTGTTGCGACACACCACAGCTACGCCGCATTCGCAAACAGCAAGTAGACGGAGTACTAACCCGGTAACCGACGATTTAATCAGACTGGACAATCACTTTTACAGCGACCATGACATCGGCGTGCAGTTGCACATCGATATCGTATTCACCCAATTGCCGTAATGCGCCCTCGGGCAGCTTGACTTCACTCTTCGTAACTTCGGTACCCAGTGCGGAAATCGCCTCGGAAATTTCTCGTGCACCCACAGAACCGAACAGCTTGCCCTCTTCACCGGCTTTGGCGGTAATCACGACTTCCTTTTCAGCCAGTTCTGACGCCCGGCCATTGGCACGAGTCAGTGTGTCAGAAGCTGCTTTCTCGAGTTCTACCCGGCGCGCCTCGAAATCTGCCATATTCGCGGCGCTGGCAGATACCGCCTTGCCAAAAGGAATCAGGTAGTTACGCCCAAACCCCGCCTTGACCTTGACCTTGTCGCCAAGGCTACCCAATTTACCCACTTTCTCAAGCAGTATTACTTCCATCACTCTATCCTCTCAAAATCAGAATTCTTGCCCCGCCGGCATAGCCGGCCGCAAACACATTGCTTGACCTATACCGCCCTGGGGCGGATTCGACCCCGAAAATCCAGCAGGCTATCCAGCACCACCAGCAACACGTAAAAATAGGGGCCCATAAAAAATACCATCAGGTAGAACAGCACCAACCATTGCCCACCCCAACCGCGCAATGCCACGACGCCATGCGCCAGCGCTATGGCCACAAACAGGAACGGCACCGTCACTATCGGGTTCCAGCCATGGAACACCGGATGCAGGCTGCCCCCAAACAACAGCACCGCAGCGAGCGCCAATGCGATAGCCCGCGGCATCTTCAGCGCGCGGAATTCGATCGCAAATCCGCCCGGGTTATACAACACTGACTGCCACCAGCGGCCCAATATCAAACAGCCGATAATGGCCATCAGGTGGACCATCGCGAGCAATCCGGACGCGAACCCTTCAGTTAAACCTGCGACCAACTGGCGACCATTTTCGTCGCCCATGTTGGTTGTCATCTGTTCCAGTATCTGCCTGAGCACGCGGACTATCTCCGCCACCACCTCTGGCATCACCAGGGGCATCAGGTAACTGGCGAAGATACCGAGCACCAACCCGGCCAACAGCGTCTGCAACCAGGATACGGTCGCTCGCAGCACCACTGCCAGTATCGCTGCACCGCAGATCACAACGATGGGTGTCGGGTCGCGCTGAAATATAACCCAAACCGCGGCGGGTAGTACCGCCCACAGCAGGATGTTAAATCCTTCCACCCAGCCCCTGCGCAAGGTGGCCAGCGCCACCGTTGACGCACTTATCCAAAAACACAGCGGCAATGCTGCGGCGACCGCCGCAACGGTGACGGCCTGGGTGCGGCCGCGCATCGCATATTCCGCAATCGCGCGCACGGGACGTTAGCCGGCCGCTATTCGTGCGCGTCTGTATACGGCAGTAACGCCAAATAACGCGCGCGCTTGATGGCGGTCGCCAGTTGCCGCTGGTAGCGTGCCTTGGTGCCGGTTATGCGGCTCGGTACAATTTTACCGGTTTCCGTAACATAACCTTTCAGCGTTTCGAGATCCTTGTAATCGATCTCCTTGACGCCCTCGGCCGTAAAACGACAAAACTTGCGTCTACGAAAAAAACGTGCCATGTGTATCTACTCCTGAAATTCCTGGTTTGCGCGAGCCAGCAATACGCTAGCGAGCGCTAAAATTATTCCTTGACCTCTTCCTCGACCACTGACTCCGCCTTGCCAGCACCTTCAGTTGCAGCTGCTTTCTCTTCAACGGGCTTGCGGGAGGTGGCAGAATCACTGCGCTCGGGGCGCGACTGGTAGCGTTCTTCACGTGCTTCACTGGCCTTGATGTGCGATGCTTCACTGATAGCTTCCTTGCGCGTGATAACCAGGTTACGGATCACGGCATCGTTGAAGCGGAAGGAGTAATTGAGCTCATTGAGCGCATCGGTATTGCACTCAATGTTCATGAGCACATAGTGCGCCTTGTGGATCTTGTCGATCGGATAGGCAAGCTGACGACGCCCCCAGTCTTCCAGGCGATGAATCTGGCCGCCGGCGTTCTTGACGATGGTCGTGTATCGTTCGATCATGGCGGGCACCTGGTCACTTTGATCAGGGTGCACGAGAAATACCACTTCGTAGTGTCGCATTGTTTCTCCCTACGGGTTAAACAGTCTCCCACGCGCGCGTGATGAGACAAGGAGTTAAGGAACCACGCTAGCGGATTCCGGCTAATTTTTAGAGGGGCGCATTCTATGCGAGGCGCTGACCAGATGCAAGCCTAAATGATCGTCCGCCCCGCACCCGCTGAACCCTTTATCCAACGCCGCTGCCACGCGGTATATAACGACGCTGGCGAGCCGTGATCATCGTCGCTGGCGCACCGCCTCGAACAGGCAAATCCCGGTAGCTACCGACACATTCAGGCTGCTCACACTACCGGCCATCGGGATGCTGACCAGCTCGTCACAGTGCTCAGCGGTCAGCCGGCGCATCCCCTTGCCCTCGGACCCGAGCACGATCACCCGTGGCCCGGTCAGGTCGGCTTCGAACAACGACGTTTCAGCGGCGTCCGAGGTGCCGGTGATCCACAGCCCCAGCTCCTTCAACGCGCGCAGGGTCCGGGCCAGATTGGTCACACGGATCACGGGCAATACCTCTGCGGCACCGCTGGCCACCTTGCTGACAACCGCCGTAATGGGAGCGGAATTGTCTTTCGGCACCACCACTGCGGTCACCCCGGCGGCATCCGCGCTGCGCAGGCAAGCACCAAAGTTATGCGGGTCCGTGATGCCATCGAGCACCAGTAGCAGCGGGTTGGAGGCCCGCTCGAGTAACGCCTCGAGATCGGCTTCTGCGAACGCCTGGCGCGGATCACACTCGGCAACGACACCCTGGTGATTGCCGTCTACCATATGATTCAGTTGCTCCTCAGCCAGTTGCTCCACGGCGACTCCGTGCTTATTCGCCAGGCGCAGCAAATGCTTGATGCGCGAATTGTGCTTATCCCGCTGCACCAGCAGGCGCACAATGCGGCCATGGTCTCGCTTGAGGATCGACTCGACCGGATGAATGCCAAAAGCCAGCTGTGGGGAGTCGGGAGTGCCGCTCATACTAGTCTTGATGTGCTATTGCCGCTGGCCCGAGCCGGCGCGCGGCGGATTGATGTCCGCTATCACTGTGCGTCCCTTGCGGACCTGCCTCTGCTGCCGCGCCGGGGACGACTTTTGCGGGTGCGTTTGGCCTTACTCCCGGATTGGGCCTCGGCATCGCCTGGCGGCAATTCAAAATCAATTTTGCGATCTTCAAGGTTGACCCGCATCACCCGGACCCGCACCGGATCTCCCAGCCGATAGCTAAAGTGGCTGCGCTCCCCGGTCAGGCGATGTTTCACGGCGTCAAAATGGTAATAGTCGCTGGTCAACGCACTGACGTGCAGTAGCCCCTCCACGAAGATACCCTTGAGCTCGATGAACAGGCCAAAGGCGGTTACGGCGGTGATTACACCATCAAAGCACTCGCCAATGCGATCCTGGACGAACTCGCACTTGAGCCAGCCAATCACGTCCCGCACCGCGTCGTCGGCGCGGCGTTCGACATGCGAACAGTGCTCGCCCAGGCGCTCCATATCGGCTTGCTGGTAGGGATAAATTACCGCTCGCTGCAGCGGTCGCGCCGCCGCAGCGCGTCGCACCATGCCCGATTTACGGCGGCTGCGAATCACAGAGCGAATCGCGCGGTGCACGAGCAAATCGGGATAGCGCCGAATCGGCGACGTAAAGTGCGCATAGGCATCATAGGCGAGACCAAAATGGCCCACGTTATCCGGGCTGTAGACCGCCTGCTGCATGGAACGCAGCATCACCGTCTGGATAAGATGGGCGTCGGGACGGGACCCAATTTGCTTCATCATCCGCTGGTAGTCCTTCGGCGATGGCGTATCGCCACCCCCCAGGCTCAAACCCAGTTCTCCCAGGAATTCGCGCAGGTTGGCCAGTTTTTCCTGCGTCGGTTTCTCGTGTATGCGGTAGAGCCCGCTCAGCTTGTGGCGTTTCAGGAAGTGCGCGGCGGCAACGTTGGCACACAGCATGCACTCCTCGATCAGGCGGTGCGCCTCGTTTCGCTGGACCTCGACAATGCGCTCAATTTTTCGCTGTTCGCCAAAAATAATACGGGTTTCACTGCTTTCGAACTCGATCGCGCCGCGGCGGCCGCGCGCCCGGTGGAGCGTCTTATACAGGCCATAGAGTCGCTCCAGGTCCGGCACCACCGCGGCATATTCGTTCCGCAAGGCCGCACCCTCGGCGCTATCGGGTTGCTCCAGCATGGCGCTGACCCTGGTATAGGTCAGTCGCGCCTGGGAGCGAATCACCCCTTCAAAAAAGCAGAAGTCGGTCACCTTGCCGTTGTTGTCGATATCCATCTCGCAGACCATCGTTGGCCTGTCGACGAGCGGGTTCAGGGAACACAGATTGTTG
>CAMYKE010000100.1:0-5922 GCA_947258895.1 uncultured Pseudomonadales bacterium
GAGTGAGATTTGTTCCGTTGAAAGCCGGGATCAATGTATCACTTACTCCCGCCCGGCTTTAGGGGTGGGACTTTCGTGACGTTCCTGGAGGTGGGCTAGCCGCCATATGTCTAGCTTCGCCTCGCCACCTTGGTTGCCAGAATCGATATGAGTATCCCGAGCATCACGTAACCGATGATAACCTCCAGCATCACCAGACTTGCAGCCAGGGGGGTACGGGGTGTGACATCGCCGAATCCGAGCGTAGTGAAGGTAACGACGCTATAGTAGATCGTAGTAAAAGGACTCCAGCCAAGGGTCTCCTGCTCCGCAATCGCAAAAGCCGCTTCTCCCAGACAGTAATAAATCACACCAAATCCGAGTGAGATCGCCAATGACCACAATACCACGCGAAACATCGAACGGCCGCAATCGGTTACCCACAACCATAGATAGTAATTGGCCGGGTGCGCCTCCTTGTATTCCTCGATAAAATCCTGGTCCAGCGCCGAACGCCGAAATACGGTACTGCCATGGCAACTGGCCACGCGAATGCCGCGATAACAGGCTTTTCGATCGAATTTGATTCCGCCTACCTCGGCGTCGTTGAAGTTAGTGGCTTTAAGACTCGCACCACACACGTTCGCGTCATGCATTATGGCACCGCTTACATTGGCATGATCCAGATCGGCGGCTGAAAAGTCTGCGCCAGTCAGATCGCTGCCGCTAAGGTTGGCACGCCTCAAATTGGCCAGGGAGAGGTTCAACCCGATCAACTTGTTGTTGGAAAGATTCGCCTGTTCGAGAACCGCGCCGCAGAACTGAACCCCTTCAAGATTAGCGCCGCAAAAATCGGAGGCATAACAATAGGCGTCGGACAGGTTGGCATCTCGCAGATCGGCATCCAGGAAACGCGGGCCCTGGCGTGCCGCTCCCAGCTTTTTGCTGTTTGCGGCGCAGGTACCCGATAAGTCCGCGCAACACAGATCGGCACCGGTAAAATCTGCCAGCATCAGATTACTCTTGCAGAGTATCGCGTTCTCCAGGTTGGCGTCTCGCAGGTCGGCATGGACCAGTTGTGCACCTACCAGGCGCGCCTGTCGCAGCGACGCACCATGCATGATGGCACCGCTTAAATCAGCGCCCGAAAGGTCGATTCCATCGAGCTTGGCGCCGGATAAATCCGCGCGCTTCCCCCTCACCTCATTGGATAGTAGCCAGTCGCGGTGTGATGCCAGAATTTGTGTAAGTTCGTCTCTACGCCCCATTGAATGAATTTGCTCGTACGCAGTTAACAAAACCAGCTCGATCTAATAGTACCGATGGGCGCGGTTGAATACTAGGCCGCTACCGGGCTCGCACGTTAGGCACCGCGGTTGGTTCCGCGCTTTACCGTTGTACGGCCGACCGTTGGCATCGAGCTGGAACGCCGGGGTAGAATCGTGTGTATGGAAGTTTGGTTGCCGATGGCTTTATACTCTATGAGTGCACAAAGCTGGCATTGCGATAGCAGGTCCCCCATTTTTCAACGGATTAAGACGCCCCTTACATGCTTAAGTTACAGTATCGCGGTCAACCTGACCGGTACGCCAAGTTGGTACCACCCACGGTAACAATTGGTCGAGATCCCAAGAATCAACTCGTGGTCGATGATCCCACCGTGTCAGACTTCCACGCAGAGATCAGCCTGAAGGACCAACAGATTTTTGTCATGGATCTACTGAGTAGTTCCGGGACCTTCGTGAACGACAAGCTGATCAAAGGCCCTCAGCGGCTGCAAGCCTGGGACGTCATTCGGGTGGGTACTGTGGACCTGGAGATCAACGATCCAAACCAGCACAGACCCGGTGAGTGGGCGTTACTGGCTGATTCAGAGCTGCTTGGTGGGCAACAATTCGTATTACTTCCAAAAACCACCGTGGGTCGCGAACGCGGCTGCGATTTCGAAATTAACTCCCAGCACCTGTCGCGACGCCATGCGGAAATCCATATCGAAGATGAGCGGTTACGGATCGTGGACCTGGAATCGCGCAATGGAACCTTTATCAATGGAGAAAGAATTACCGAAGCCTACGCCAGACCGGGAGACGAGATACGCTTCGACCAGCAAAAGTTCATCATCGCCGGACCAGTAACTCAAGAACCTGAAAAATCTGCGACGGAGGACGAAAACACGCAGTTGCGTACCGAGATCGAGGTACAGGATGAAACCCTGGTGCAGATGATTGACGGCGATGCCACCCAGATACTGTATGAAGAGGAGACGCAAATTCTCCCCTCGATGGCCTCACAGCGGACCTTTCTGGTTGAGCTGGATTCCGCATCCGGGGATGAATTGCGCTATTCGCTGGACCGGCCCGGATACAGCATCGGTCGTAGTGGCGAAAATGATCTCGTACTGGCAGACGCCAGTGTGTCCAAGCAGCACGCAGTGCTTATCCAAACCGATGGCCAATGGAGCGTCGAAGATCGGGAATCTCGCAATGGTGTGTTTGTCAACGGCGAGCAGGTAACCCGGGCATCACTCAGTGATGGCGACCTGTTACGGCTGGGTAAGCACGAACTGCGGTTCGAGCGGGAACAGACGGCAACGCAGCTCGAAGTCGAGAATACCGACCGCACGATGGTCTTCACCGCCCCCCAGATGAATCCTTCACCCTCGAGCCCGGGGCTCAGCGCAAAACGCAAAGACCGGACAAGGCTCCCCACCTGGTTTCTTGGCAGCCTGCTATTTGCGCTTTGCCTTGCGGCTGCCCTGTTCATTTTTCTTCGGCGCGCGGGCACGCTCTAGTGCGTACGAAAGTCGATTGCTACCATCCTACGGTCCCGGGAATTTGCACTATCCCACTGGCCGCCATAATCTGCTACCATTTACTTAGATTTCCAACCTATGGAGGAATATCAAATGGCGAAGATTGTAATCAATGACCTGGCAGAGAGCGTCGATCTCGACCAACAAGCATTAGCCAGCATCTACGGGGGTGCCAGCGCGAGCGTGCAAAAACCTGATCCGATTGCAACCCTGATCGGCAAGGGCAAACTGAATCTGCTTGAACTGGCGCGCGCCAAGCGGCTGCTGCGCAGATAAACTCGCCGCCAACACGATCCTGTTCCGAACGTAATCCCTGCAATTGACGCGCCCCCTGATTCGGGGGCGCTGGAGCCGTCTTTTTGTTGGGCTTCGCACAACTACATCTCCCCATTGGTGGGTCAGCACCGTAACCCGCTGCGTGAATCGCGTCTGCACAGTCGATATCTGTTTACATTTTTTTATAATAAACAACATCTTAGCTATATTCATATGCCCGAGCTCTATTTCTGGCCTATATCTTGCTGTATCGCTAATGAGTACAGACGCAGCGGGACTGCGACGATTGCATTCTGCAGGGTTGATTTCATCTAAACTCCACGTTCAAGTTAGCGAGGCGAATGTCTATGGATTTTCAAGAGCTATATCCTGCCGTGAAGCGGTATTTACAAACGGGAAAACACCTTGGCCCAGGTAGCATTTGGATGCACCCGTTCGCAACCATGCGCGATAGACGGCTCTGCAAGGATGAGGCTCGAGAAGCGCCCGCTGCGGGAATATTGACTTCACCAAAGCGTTCCAGTACTTTTCACACGAAATCAACAGTGCCAACCAACTATGCCCCCGCCCTCCTCGTGTATGCGGAAAATCACAACCACATATCTCGAGGTAAGCAGCTATGCTCGCGCTGATTGAATTGCCACAACAAAGAAATAGCCCCGCAAATCCCGGCATGACACTTCCAGCACACGCGTGTTTCCAGGCATTGTCGACGCTGTTGTTCGCAATGATACTCCTGATGAGCGGCGGCTGCGGCAACCTCTCGGGCCCCGACTATCAAGCGCCCACGGCGCCCGGCAAAACTACCTGGTCGAGCGATAACCTGGTACTCGATGAAGTGATTCGGCCTGACTGGTGGAAATCGTTTCAAAATCCGGTGCTGGATCGACTGATTACGAAGGCCATAGAGAACAATGCCGATCTGAGCGTCCTCGCCGCGCGCGTCGATCTGGCAGAAGCATCGATTAGCCAGGCAAACGCCACCCGCCTGCCTACACTCGATGCCGCAATCGGGAGCACCGTACAGGGCTTCAAGGGCGCTGACGCGTCGAATCAGCAAAGCTATTCCACCGCCATCGGTTGGGAACTGGATATTTGGGGCAAACTCAAGAAAGACGTAAAAGCACAAAAAGCGGCCGTACAGGCTAGCGAGGCCGAATGGCGGGCGGGCTATCTGGAACTGGTGTCCAACGTTGCAGACGCCTATTTCACGTTAAGCCAGTATGACGAACAGATACAGTCGCAGGAGGCAGCGCTCGAGAACGGCGAACGAGTTCTGGTTATCTACCAGTCGCTGTATAAGGAGGGCATGATCCCCCAGACGCAGCTCGTGCAACAACAGGCCGAAACGAACCAATTACAAAAGGATTTGATTGAACTGCAACGACTGCGACGACTGGCAGAAAATTCCCTGGCAACGTTAACTGGCACACCTGCTGGCGATCTGTATCTGCCCGCCCAGAAAATGCGTGACTCGGTGCGGCTGATCGATGTTCCTGCGGGGCTGCCCTCTGACCTGCTCAAACGCAGGCCGGATATCGTTGCCGCAGAATATCGAGTACTGCAAGCTCACCACCTCCTGGGCCAGGCACAGTTAGCCAAGCTGCCTTCGATCCGGCTGACCTCCAATTTTGGCAGCACCAGCAGTGCGCTTTCCGATCTCCTGAACGGTTGGAATTTTGGTGTAACGCCCATCTCGACGATACCCATCTTCGATCCCAATGTCCGCGCCCGTGCAAGAGTGAGCAAGGCGCAAGCACAGCTCTCCGAGGAGGAATACCGCCGCGCGGTCATCAGAGGTTTCGAGGATGTCGAAAATGCCCTGGTTAATCTGTCCAGCCGCAAACTGCAGCATGCAGAACTCGAATCACGGCACGCCAAGCTGAATATGGTTTCGCAGCAGATCAATCTGCAATTGCGCGAGGGCATGGTTTCACAACTGGACGTATTCGAGTCCGAGCGCTCGCTATTGGCGGCGCAGCTCGCGCTCATCGCCAATCACCGACAGATTCTTTCCGATACAGTGGTATTATTCAAGGCACTTGGTGGGGGATGGCCGACCGTTACAGTTGAATAAGATTCACAATATCTGTATAACGCGCACCAACCCTGTTTTTCTCAGTTGTTACAGACCTATCGCCCGCTGCAGATCAGAATTAGATGCTCATCACGCTAAAACCCATTGCTCCGGGTCAACACGCTGAAATTCGCATCGAAGAGGCGCTATTCCCACTGGGTCGAAGCGAGCCCTGCTTCGCCGACTACGACTCCAGGTCACTCGCTTTTCTTTCGCGGCGCCACGCGCGAATTTTCAGCGAGAACGGCAAAATCTATGTCGCCGACCTGGGCAGTCGCAATGGCACGCAACTCAACAATCGCAAGGTAGAATTCAAACCCGAACGCCTGCGATCAGGCGACGAACTGAGCCTCGCCAACACCCTGCGGTTTGAGGTATGCATCAGCGATGCCCTCGAAGATAGCAGCGCCGATCAAAGCCCACCCCAGCCACTGACACTTCTCCCTGCAAGCCCTGCACTCGGCGACCGGGCGCTCACGATTGCAGACTATCCCTTTCTGGTAGGAAATGCAGAAGACAATCCAGTTCATACGGGCGCCCAAAACGGGGAACCGAGAAAATTCCTGTCGCGCCGTCACGCGCACTTTTTTATCAGCGGCGATGACGTTTTCCTGGAGGATCTCGGCAGCACCAACGGCACCTTCGTCAATAACGACCGGTTGACGGAGGATCCGGTGCGTGTAGCCAGCGGAGACCTGATTCAGTTCGGGAGCCCCCATTGCCGATTCGAGGCGAGACTCGAGGGTGCCGAGGGTGAGCTTGCGAGCGCGGATGAGCA
>CAMYKE010000100.1:5995-7841 GCA_947258895.1 uncultured Pseudomonadales bacterium
CGCCGATTCTTTCCTGAATATATTCTGCGTGGATGAGCAGGAAGAGGAAGTACCGCTCGCAGATCCCGCGTCAAACGAGCTGGAAGCATCGGACAAAGCGGCTGCGACCAAAGCCCGCAAGCCAAAAAGGGGCTTCCTGCACAGGTTTGGTACGTTTTTTCGCGAACTCAGGGGTGCGTTTTCCGAACCCTCTAGCGGCAAGAAAAGTTACAAGCTGGTCCTTTCGCTGGTTGCGGTCACCGCCATTGCAATCGCTCTGCTGTGGGTCGCTCGCAAAGACCAGCAAAGTGTCGAGGCACTGCTGGAGCAGCAGCAATATCGTCAGGCGCTCGAACTTGCCGATACCCTGCTCGCCGATCGCCCGGAGGACAAGGACACCCAGGAGCTCGCGCTCAAAGCCCTGCTCAGTTTCTGCGTTCAGCCCTGGCTCGCCCACATGGAGACGGGCCGCTACGAAGAAGCCGCCCGGGAAATCGCCACCGCCAGAGGCGTTAGCACCCACCTGGAGGGCAGCACCGCCGTACTGGATTTGCTCGACTGGATAACTCGGGTCGACCAGTATTTCCAGGAACGCGGCGGCACCGAGGCGCCCATCCAGCTGTTCGAACACGAGTCGCGCATCCGCGAGTTATTGGCCTGGTGGGATGAGGATGCGGCGAAGCAACGCGCATTGGCAAGTGTCATCCTCGACCATGTGCCGGCATTCGAAGGCATCAATATGCTCACTTTCAGTTACGTCAGGTCACTGAAAAATGACGAGTCCGTCTATCTTGCCGCCATCGAAAAACTAAATCTCGAGATCGAAACCAGGCTGGAGGAACAACGGGCCAAGACGCTGCTACCACTGCTGGATCAGTACCAGGCACAATACCCGCGACTGGCCGGGCTCCCTGCACTTAGAACCGATGTGCAGCGCTATCTGCCGGTGGAGACGGCGCTGGCCAACAATACTCTGCAGGAAGCCTGGAGCCTTATCGGCGCAACGACCTTCGAGACACCCGCTTTCCAGCGCCGGATTCAGAAACTACAGGCGAATGTGCTGCCGCCCCCGGCCACGAGCAACCGACTTGAGGCTGCCGATAATGCGTGGCGCTCGGGAAACTTCGACCGGGCAATCAGATTGATGGAACAACTCGCAGCCGAAAACCAAACAGCGGATCCCGCTCTTGGTCAGGAGTTGCAGCGGCGCAAGAATCTGGTTGACGACTACCAGAAGTTGTCGCGGGACACGCAAGCAGCCGACTACACGGAGCGCCTTATTGCATACTTTGGTCGGCTGGACGAGACAGAGGATGCCTGGCTGCGTCGCAATATCAGTGAAGAGGTCAATGTGCAGAGCAGCAAGTTGCTGCAACGGGCAAGCGGCGCGTGGAACGCGGCGGAAAGCGCATGGAATGCCTATCGCGGCGCAAACGGGATCGGCGGTATATTGCGTCTCGAGGAAACCGTATCCCAGCAGTTCAGAACGCAGGCGCAGCGGCTTCAGATAGCCCACGAAAACGCGGCACAGGCGCAACACATCTACGCTCTGCTCGCGCAGCAACCGCCCGAAGATCGAGTAGCCCTCGCGCAACGCGTTCAAGCGGAGATCGAATTGCAACGCCGCTCGCTGGAGCAACTGAGCATGCTGCTGGGCGACGAACTCCTGAATAAAAAGCTGGATTTACTTGGCGGCCCCACATCTGACTAGGGCGGCTCTGTTTACTACCTTCAGGCTTCACCCCCTGGGGCTAGCCGCCATATCTCACCGATTTTTGGAATTATCGCCGAGAGATTGTGCGTTGTACGGGATTTTCCGACGAAAAGGATAGCTGTCGCTATAGCCGCAGGAGAAAAATTCCGTACA
>CAMYKE010000101.1 GCA_947258895.1 uncultured Pseudomonadales bacterium
GAAGACGATACCCGCGCCGGATACTTTCGCCCGGCCTATGTGCACCGCATTCGCGCCGGGTTGGATGCCGATGGAAATATAAGCAATTGGCAGCATCATATTGTTGGCCAGTCCATTGCCAGCGGCACATCATTTGAGGGCATGATCAAGGATGGGGTCGATGCGACCTCCGTGGAAGGCGCGGCAAATATCCCCTATGCCATCCCAAATCTGGCGGTGGAACTTACCACGGTCAAGGAAGGGCCACCCATTCAGTGGTGGCGCGCGGTGGGCAGCACCCATACGGCCTACGCGGTGGAAACCATGATCGATGAACTGGCCGCCAAGGTGGGCCGCGATCCCGTGGCACTGCGCATGAAGCTGCTGGAAAAACATCCCCGCTGGCAGGGTGTGCTGAAACTGGCCGCCGACAAAGCCAACTGGGGGGCTGAGCTGCCACAGGGTCATGGCCTGGGCATTGCAGTCCACGAGTCCTTTAACACCTATGTGGCCCAGGTGGCGGAAGTGTCGGTAAGAAGCGGCCAGTACCGGGTTGAGCGGGTGGTGTGCGCCGTAGACTGCGGCGTGCCGGTAAATCCGGATGTGATCCGTGCCCAGATGGAAGGCGGGATTGGCTTTGGTCTCTCTCCGGTGCTGGTTAGCGCCATTACCCTGCAGGATGGCAGGGTACAACAATCGAATTTCCATGATTATCAGGTGCTGCGACTCAATCAGATGCCGGAAGTGGAAGTCCATATTGTGCCCTCCTCCGAGCCACCCAGCGGGGTGGGAGAGCCAGGTGTGCCGCCCATCGCCCCGGCGGTGGCCAATGCCCTGGTGGCGGTCACCGGCAAACGTTATTACTCTTTGCCCATCAAGCAAATAGACAGTTAGTATCCACAACGGGATCGGCGATATAGGGCTGCGACTGAGAGCCCACCGGGTTTATTTGGGAAATGCAGGCCTGTTCCTGCTGCATTGAATACAGTTATACAGTTGATCTCAGACGCTTAACTGGTGCGAGAGAATGACCCTCTTCGCATGTCGAAGATGGCGGACGTTCCCCGATGGATACGCGATTGGGTAGCAGTCCGGGGCGGCTACAGCTGCCGCAGCGTGGCCATCAATCCGAGTCACGAGTTGTCCGCACGAGTCGAATTCAGGAATGAAATTGATGCATATTCCTTTTATCAATATTTACATCGAGACCATCCTCGAGCGCATGCATTCATCCGTATTCGGCAAAGGTACCGTTGCGCCGGCTGGGGCGACCATCGCCAACACTGGTTTTATCGGAGCATTCTTTCACTCAATTGCTCCCCGGCGAATCCCGCGCGACACATGATTTCAATTTAGACAGGTAGGAATTTAGATGATTTCGAGTAATAGCCTGCTGCGGATACTGCGCCAGTACGCCAGCAGCGACGATAAAGAGAACTGGGTTGCTGCGACCGTTGTTGATAAACAAAGATCCAGTTATCGAAATCCGGGTGCGCTGATGCTCGTGAGTCCGCTTGGAAAATCCCTGGGGTTGGTCAGCGGGGGTTGCCTGGAAGCGGATGTGGTGCTGCAGGCGCGCAGGGTACTCGCTAAGGGAAATGCTGCATACGTTATTTATGATTCTACCAAGGACGGCAATATTGCTGCCGATTTGGGGCTGGGCTGCAACGGTCGAGTCGGATTGCTGGTTCAGGAACTTACACCGGCCCATCGCGTATTGATGTCCAGGCTTAGAGAGCGACTGGAGCAGGGAAGACGATCTTTTTTGCTGCATTGCTGTGCGAGCGACACGCCTTCAGATCTCAACTCGCTAATATTACTCGACGAGAATATACGGTTGCTTGAATGCACGCACCCGGAGCTGGCGATGCCGAAAATTGGCCCGCGGGCAGCGTCCACCGACCATCTACTGATAGAGGACGATCACCGCAGGTGGTCTCTAAACCTGCAAAGACCCCCGGTCAATTTATGGGTGATTGGAGGCGGCCTTGATGCGGAATCCGTGGTGACCATCGCCGATATGCTGGGATGGCGCGTCACGCTGGCTGATCATCGCACCAGCTATGCTCGCATCAGTCATTTTCCTGCCGCGCAGTGTATCGTTCGGAGTAAACCTGGCGAGTTTACTGACGTCATCGATGCGGATGCCGCAATCGTCATGAGTCACAATTTGCAAATGGATGCAGACTGGCTACTGTTGTTGCAAGACTGTAAAAATCTGAAATACGTCGGATTGCTGGGGCCGCAGGATCGCAAAGCTCAAGTGCTGGAAATGGCCGCGCTGAATCCAATCTCCGAATTTTCCATGTCTGTTCGCGGCCCAATGGGAATTGATATTGGCGGTGAACTTCCGGAGTCGATTGCGCTTTCTGCCATCGCGGAATGTCACCAGGTTCTGGCTCGTGACAGGTTGCTATAGTCTTCCGGGTCAGCTCTGCTTCGTCCCATGAAAGAATTGGCCATAGCAATTCTGGCTGCGGGAGAGTCAAAACGCTTTGGCAGTATCAAGCAACTGGCGGAGTTCAGCGGCCAGCCTCTATTGCAGCACGTTGTCAATGTTTGCAAGGCAATTGAGGGCGTGGAGGTTTACGTGATCCTGGGCGCTCACCTTGCCCAAATCGCGGACGGGATAGACCTTGAAGGAGTTGCTCTGCTGGAAAACGACGACTGGCGAGAGGGCATGGCGGCTTCCATTCGATGTGCGGTCAATGCTGTTTCAACACGTAAATCAGCTCTGCTGCTCATAGCCGGCGATCAAATCGCGGTGAATGCCAAAGACCTGAATAATCTGATTAATGCGTGGCGAGAAGATAAAACCGCCGTTGTCGCAGCGGATTATGGCGAGAAACCAGGCATTCCGGTAATTTTTCCACGTACATCCTTTGCTCAACTCGAATCTCTTGCAGGGGATCACGGCGCTAAAAGCCTGCTTTTGCACACAGAAAATAAACTCATCGTGGTGGCAATGCCAAATGCGGCGATTGATATCGATACCACAGCAGACCGCGATTTGATAGTGCATTGAAACTTGTGATGGCAAGTATCGCGGATGACTGCATCAGGTGCACCTCCAATTTTTACATCGGTGGTTGTCCGACGGTACTCCTCCCATTTTAATCGAGGCCAAAAGTGGAGGGCCATGCGGCACAAATTTCCGGGCTAGCCGCGCGGTTTGCGGAACTTTAGCGTGAAACGATCGCTGTTGGTTTGCAACGATGGGTGGGTTGAGTCATGAATCAAGGTGTCTTCGGGCTGCCGGTGCAAATCCGACCAGGCTTCAAACTCAAAGCCCGCATCAAGTAGTTCCTTGATTATCTGAACCGGGTCCACACGTCGCCAAAGCTCGGCTGTTGCCGGCTCCATGTGCCGCCTGGTGTGATCGATCACGCCGTAGATACCTCCGGGCTTGAGTGCAGCATACACCGCCGTATTGAGGGTGCGTCGACCCTGCTCCGTCAAATTGTGCAGATTGCGGAAGGTCAGCACCATATCCAGATCCGAAACACCCAGGCCTTCGAGTTCAAGGTCCGAGACTCCGCGCTGGGTCGTTGGTGTTAACTTGACGCCCATTCCGACCGGCTTGACGTGGTCATAACCCCACTGCTCCAGACTGTCGCCGAGATAGCCTAAACCGAGTGCTACGTTGAGCTGTCCGGAATCCTTCAGCACCGCCCCGAGTATCCTGGTGTACCAGCCTCGCCCGGGAAACAGCTCCAGCACCTTCATGTCGGCCCTCAGGCCGAAAAACGCAAGCGTTTCCATTGGTTTGCGGCTGGCGTCCCGCGCCTTGTCTTCACTGGATCGCACCTCGGCAGTCAGTGCCATTGCCAATTTCTCGCGCGTGTTATCAGCCGCCTGCACCTTCGAGAGCTGCAGGCCAAATGGTGCCAGCAGACAGATCGATAAACAATAAACGGGTATTCGCCTGGATCTCATCAGATATCCTAATTCCGGGGACAGTTTACTTAATTTACGGTTCGCGTTCGGGCATTCCTTCAAATTGCTGCGGGATTTAATGGGTAAGCCCATTTCATCTCGTTCGGGACCAAACCTTCCGCTACGCGGGCTAGTGCAGCCAAATCAGGGCGCGATTGTAGCAGTGGCCAGCGTTCTGGTCCGGTCGCGTCGCGCTTACTTGAACCCGAATTTTTGCAGTGCATCATGGCTTATTCGGATCGCCTCCAGGGGCGCCAAACCATCATACGTCTGGTCCTGCTCCACCATGTAATACTTCATTCCGGACAGCTTCTTGTGCTCAACAATGCGGGCAAAATCGATCGAGCCATTGCCCACCGGCGCAAATCGACCCTGGTCGTCCATATCTTTTACATGCCAGAGCTTGAAACGTCCAGGATACTTCTCGAAATAGGCAACCGGGTCTGCTCCGGCCTTAGTCACCCAGTACAGGTCCATCTGGAAATTTACGGCAGCGGGATCGGTGTTCTCCAGCAGGTAATCAATGGGCACGATACCGTCCACGTCTTTCATGAACTCGAAATCATGGTTGTGGTACAGCAGCTTGAGCCCCGCTTTCTTGCTCTTCTCGCCCAGGATATTTACGATCCTGGCCAGATTTTCATTTCCCCCTTTCATGCTCATGGCGCCGGTGGCACGGTCATGTACAAAAAGACCCATTGGAGGTATGGGCAGCACGAAATACGTAAAGCCGGCCGCTTTCGCGTCAGCCATCATGGCATCCGCATTGTCGATAGTTACTGCGGCCTGATGCGTACTGACTGGCTTCAGGCCCAGTTCTTTCAGCAGCTTTTTGAATTCCGCGGGGCTCATGTTGTAGTACTTGCCGTCG
The DNA here is from genome assembly GCA_947258895.1 of uncultured Pseudomonadales bacterium. The sequence continues at coordinate 4,787 of CAMYKE010000101.1, forward strand.
TTATAGCCAGCCGCTTCTATGTACTTATAGCCCGTATCGGCCACCGCCTGTAAGGTGGCTTTGGCATCTTTCTCCATGTCGTTGCGCAATGTGTACAGGGCGAGGCCTCCGTAGCTGTCCCCGGCCAGGGCCGGCAGGGCGGGAAGGGTCAACACAAACAACAGCAACAGCTTTAGTAGTTGGGGGAAACGTTTCATATTCATCTGATTAACCATTAGGAATTTGTAGAAAAGTAAAATTACCCAAAGCAGCAGCTAAAGCGTATTCGCAAAAACTGCTTCCTCGTGGCCCGGTTGTCATAACTTTTTGTTGGTGGGCAGTCATGACCTGCCCTGCAAACTTCCATTTGTCGTGGCGCTTCTCGCGCAATGCAAACCCGCGGTAGCGCTCTTGCTTGCGCCCCTGGTGGTCGGCGATAGCTAGTGGCCAACCCAAATCCGATCTCCGCCGATGTGTTCTCTTGCTCCTGCGCCTGGGAAGTGCCGTCCAAATAGTCGCCGTGATCTTTGGAAACTGATATTCGGCCATTCTTCCGTTCACGCGGACCTCGAATATCGAGCATTAATCATTCAGTCCTAACACTTCCCTGATAAGCGACTCGTCTTTCTCCACTGAGGCAAAATCGTCAAAGGCTTTTTCGGTCGTGCGAATCAGGTGATTCTTGATAAATTCCGCTCCCTCCCTGGCGCCATCTTCGGGGTGCTTGAGGCAGCACTCCCACTCCAGTACCGCCCAGCCGCTGAAGTCGTATTGCGTCAACTTGCTGAAAATCCCCTTGAAGTCGACCTGGCCATCACCCAGCGAGCGAAAACGGCCCGGCCGATCCTGCCATGACTCATAGCCGCCGTACACTCCTGCCCGGCCCGTAGGGTTGAATTCCGCATCCTTGACGTGAAATGCCTTGATTCGCGCGTGGTAAATATCGATAAACGCCAGGTAATCCAGCTGCTGCAGCAGGAAATGACTCGGGTCGTAGAGAATGTTGGCGCGCGCATGCTGCCCGGTGGCATCGAGAAACCGTTCGAAGGTAACCCCGTCAAAGAGGTCTTCGCCCGGATGCAACTCGTAACAGACGTTGACGCCGGCGGTATCGAATTCGTCGAGAATGGGCAGCCAGCGACG
>CAMYKE010000102.1 GCA_947258895.1 uncultured Pseudomonadales bacterium
CGCCAGGATGCCGCCCAGGTTGTCGGACGGGTGGCCCCATTCCGCCGCCAGCCAGGTGTCGTTGAAATCGAGCCAGCGGATGCTGCAGCCGATATCCCAGGCCGCCTTGACCGGATCGAGTCGCAACCGGGTGCCGGGCACGCGAGCGCCATGGGGAACCACCGTGCCCTCGACCAGCGGGCCCAGGTGCTTGGTGCATTCGGGAAAGCGCAGCGCCAACAGGCCGCAGCCGAGGGTGTCCATCAGGCAATTACGGGCGGTATCCCAGGCCTCGTTCGATTCGATCCGGTAGTTCAAAACATAGTCGGCAATATCCTGGAGTACCCGGTCATAATCGGGGCGATCCGCTACATCAACATTCGCGTTCATGGTTTGTTCTCTCAAGATTCTGGCTAGTTAGTTCAGTACTCATGTTCGGGCAGCGCGCCGCCTCTGCAAAGCACCACGGTCGCACAGAGCTGAGTCGCACTAGCGCTGCGACAATGGCACGACCTTGCGCGCATCCGGGCCGATGTATTCGGCGCTGGGGCGGATAATCCGGTTGTCAGCGCGTTGCTCAAAGACGTGCGCCGCCCAGCCGGTCGTCCGCGACATCACAAAGATGGGCGTAAACAGCGATGTAGGAATGCCCATAAAGTGGTATGCCGAAGCATGGAAAAAATCGGCATTGCAGAACAATTTCTTCTCCCGCCACATGACTTCCTCGCAGCGCTCCGATACGGGATACAGCACTTGACCTCCCACCTCCTCCCCCAGCTTGCGCGCCCAGCCTTTAATCACCTCGTTACGCGGATCCGACTCGGTATAGATCGCGTGGCCGAAGCCCATCACCTTTTCCTTGCGCGCCAGCCTGGCGAGCAGCTCCCGTTCCGCTTCGGCCGGAGACTCCCAGTGTTCAATCATTGCCATCGCCGCCTCGTTGGCACCGCCATGCAACGGCCCACGCAAGGACCCAATGGCACCGGTGATACAGCTATGCAGGTCCGACAGGGTCGAAGCACAAACCCGCGCGGTAAACGTCGACGCATTGAATTCATGCTCCGCATAGAGGATCAGCGATATATGCATCACCTTCTCGTGCAGCGCGCTTGGCGCCCGACCATGCAGCAACTGCAGGAAGTGCCCGCCGATGGAGTCTGCCCCGGTAGTAAGATCGACCCGCACGCCGTCGTGGCTGAAGCGATACCAGTAGGTAACCATACCGGGCAATGTCGCAAGCAGCCGGTCGGCGAGGTCATACTGCTGGGCAAAATCGGTTTCGGTTTCCAGATTGCCGAGCATCGAAACCCCGGTACGTAGCACATCCATCGGGTGGGCGGTGGCCGGTATGCGTTCCAGCACTTCTGTTAACGCATCGGGGAGCTCCCGCAACGCTCGCAAATTGGCCTTGTACTCGCCAAGCTCGGTGGCGGTCGGCAACTCGCCATGGAACAGCAACCAGGCGACTTCCTCGAATTCACAGTGCTCTGCCAGATCCCTGACGTCATATCCATAGTAGGTGAGGCCTTCCCGGCCGGGCGCCGCGACCGTACAGATCGCCGTCTTCCCGGCAACCTGTCCGCGCAGACCGGCGCCCTCGAGTTTCTTGTGCACCATCTTCGTCTCCCAATGCTCGCTTCGTGTTACTGTTTCGATTTCATGAACCGGCTCAATGACAGGTTATCGGTCCCCGTTATCGCCGTCAGCAAACAGCTGGTCCAGCTTGCGCTCATACTCGTGGTAGTCAAGGTATTCATAGAGTTCCGAACGGGTTTGCATGGTCGCAACAACATCCACCTGGTCGCCCGCTGCCAGCAGGTGCCGATAGACATTTTCTGCGGCCTTGTTCATCGCCCGTAACGCCGTAAGCGGGTACAGCACCATGTCGACTCCGTGCGCACCGAGTTCGCCGGTATTGAATAGCGGCGTCATGCCGAACTCGGTCATATTGGCCAACAGCGGCGCGTCGACCGCGCTCTTGATCGCCTGGTACTCATCCGGCGTCGCCATCGCCTCGGCGAAAATGCCGTCCGCGCCTGCCTCGATATACGCACCCATCCGCTCGATCGCGCCGTTAACTCCCTCTCTCGCATAAGCGTCGCAGCGCGCCATGATAAAAAAATCCGGGTCGCTGCGCGCGTCCACCGCGGCCTTGATCCGGTCCACCATTTCCGTGCGGCTGACGAGTTCCTTGTTGGGTCGATGCCCGCAACGCTTCTGCGCTACCTGATCCTCGAGGTGCACCGCCGCGATCCCGGCGCGAATCGACTCCCTGATGGTACGGGCAATATTGAACGCCCCGCCCCATCCGGTATCGATATCCACCAGCAGCGGTACCGCTACGGCAGTCGAAATGCGGCGCGCGTCTTCCAGCACGTCGTTCATGCTGGTCATGCCGAGATCCGGCAAGCCATAGGACGCATTGGCACAGGCGCCGCCGGATAGATACACCGCCCGGTGACCGATCTTCTGCGCCATCAGCGCGGTGTAGGCGTTGACGGTGCCGACAATCTGTAGCGGACTATTGTCAATCAGGGCCTGGCGGAAGCTGGCTCCGGGGGTTTGCATGACACGGAACCTCCTGCATTGGACGTGAATATTGTCGCGAACACGCAATACGAGGCCAGCTGCGTTTTCGCGCTGCCGAAGTAGAATACCGCATATGGTATTCCCGGTATCGGAACATTTGGACTACGGCGTTATAGCGAACAGCGCTACTGGCTAGCGAACAACGGGTTACGCTGCCAGGGGATCGCCTTGCGATGAACGTCGTAATCGTCTTATTCGCGGCTGATTGGTAATCAATATATCCTGCTCGCCAACATCGCTGCAAGCGCCGTCGCGATCGGCTTTGACCGTTAATTCCGTAACGCAAAAAATAGGCTGAAACCAGTTGTAGCAACAAATTTTGGGAAAAAATTGCCCGGACCCCCTTGGAATATGTTGCGCTGCAACATAGAATAGCGCCCAGTTTACTGTCGCGTTCGTCACAACGCTGGTGTATCCGCTTGCGCTGGCCACAGGCCATCAATCGCAGAGCATTGTGCGCGACTACTTTTCACCTTACTGGAAGGTTGAATATGAGCACCACAACCCCGAATTTTTTTGTGCGGCTGTTTTATTCAGTCGTAGTTTTTATTCGTTACATTTTCGACGGCAAGTTTGCTGCGGCGGTGCACCGGGCGAAAAATAGCCTGCCTGCAACCGAGCCGCTGGAGGCAGCGCCTGCCGAGGAACACCCCGCGACGGTCGTTGCCACCCTGCCTGAGTCAGCATTGCAGTTGCTGTCGCTGCTGCAACAGGAAGCGCGGTTGATCGATTTTGTCCAGGAGGATCTCACCGGTTTCAACGATGCGGATATCGGCGCTGTCGGGCGCGTGGTACATGCCGGCTGCCACAAGGTCATCACCGAACACTTTGACCTGGCTCCGGTCAGCACCGCCGCCGAGCAGTCCCGGGTGACGCTCGAAAGCGGCTTCAACGCCGCTCACTATCGCCTGACCGGCAACCTGACCGGCGAACCGCCGTTCACCGGCACCCTGGTGCATCCCGGTTGGCAGGTGACGGCCACCAACCTGCCGCAATTGGTGGAAGGCCATGACCTGAACATTCTCGCCCCTGCGGAGGTGGAACTATGAGCGAACCCAAATACGCGATTGGTATCGATCTAGGTACTACCCATTCAGTACTCTCCTATGCCGACCTGGAGACACCGGACGGCGAGGAATTACTGGAGCAAGTACTGCCAATTCCACAGCTTACGGGCCCCGGCCAGGTGGAGAGCCTGCAACAGCTGCCATCCTTTCTCTACATCCCGCACGACGAGGAACTGAGCGAGGCGGACCGCGCTTTGCCATGGGGCGGGCACGATCGCTATATCGGCGGCGACTTCGCGCGCGACAAGGGTCTGCAAACGCCACTGCGCCTGGTATCCAGCGCCAAGAGCTGGTTGTGCCATGCCGGCAAGGATTGCCGCGAGGCGTTTTTGCCACTGGGCGCGCCCGAGGATGTTAGCAAGGTATCGCCGCTGGAGGCCTCGGCCCAGTACCTGCGGCATGTAAAGGACGCCTGGGACCAGCAATTTCCGGACACGCCCTTTGCAGAACAAAAGGTCACCATCACCGTGCCGGCGTCCTTCGATCCGGCGGCACGCAAGCTGACGGAAGAGGCCGCCAACAGCGTTGGCCTCGAGCAATTTACCCTGCTGGAAGAACCCCAGTCTGCCCTGTACAGCTGGATACTTAATCACGGCGAGCAGTGGCGTGACCAGGTCTCCCTCGGCGATATTATTCTGGTCGTCGATATCGGTGGTGGTACCACCGACCTGTCGTTGATGGCCGTTACCGAGCAAGACGGTAACCTGGAGTTACAGCGCGTTGCCGTGGGCGACCATATATTGCTGGGCGGAGACAATATGGACCTGGCGCTGGCGTACAGCATACGCGCCAAGCTCGCGGCGGACGGCAAGCAACTGGAAGGCTGGCAGGTTCAGGGCATCACCCAGGCCTGCCGCAGCGCCAAGGAACAATTGCTGTCGGATCAGTCCCTGGAAGCGGTACCGATCGTGGTGCCGTCACGGGGTACCAGCCTGGTCGGCGGCAGCCTGCGCACAGAACTCACCCGCGATGAAGTGGAAAACGCGCTGGTGCAGGGCTTTTTTCCCGAAGTCGCCATCAGCGATCATCCGATCGCCAGGGCCCGCGGGGCGCTGACCAGCGTTGGCTTGCCCTATGCCCAGGACGCCGCGATCACCCGTCACCTGGCGAGCTTTTTGAGTCGCCAGGCCAATGCGACCGACAACCTTGAGGGCTTCGAAGACTCCGACCAGGAGTTTATCCAACCCACCGCACTGCTGTTTAACGGCGGCGCCCTGAAGTCGCCGATCCTCGCGGACCGCTTGCAATCCGTCCTCAACGGCTGGCTCGCCGACGCGGGCGCCGATCCGGTCAAGCTGCTGGAAGGCGTCGATCTTGACCTCGCGGTCGGACGCGGCGCAGCCTACTATGGCTACGTGCAGTCCGGCAAGGGGGTACGCATTCGCGGCGGGCTGGCCAGTGCCTTCTATGTAGGCATCGAAAGCGCGATGCCCGCCATACCCGGTATGGAACCGCCGCTCAATGCGATCTGTATTGCACCCTTCGGTATGGAAGAGGGCGACCAGGCCGAGTTGCCAAGCCAGGAAGTGGGGCTGGTGGTCGGTGAGCCGGTGCGGTTTCGCTTTTTTGGCTCCACCGTGCGACGCGAGGATGGCGTCGGCGACAGCTTTGAATGGATGCCGGATTCAGGGCTGGAGGAACTGGAACCCATCGAGGTCAATTTAGCGGCCGAAGGTCGCGCCGTCGGTGAAGTGGTTCCGGTCAAGCTGACGGCCCGGGTTACCGAGGTGGGTACCCTGCAGCTGGAAGCAGTCGCCAGTGACAACAGCGGCCGTTGGCAGGTGGAGCTCAGCGTCAGGGACCAGGCCGCCTGAAGCGGCGCCCGTCGCGTAATCCGACATGACAGGATACCTGGTCGGCATCGATCTGGGCACTACCCATACGGTGGTGGCCTATACCCGATCGGATCCTGCCGAGCCCGACCATCCGGTCGAGGTCCTGCCGATCCCGCAACTGGTAGCCGCGGGTGAGGTGGCGGCGCGGCCCCTGCTGTCATCTGTCTGTTACCTGTATGAACCCGGGGAATTCGATGTCCATGATATCGGGTTACCATGGCGAGCGTCGGACAACGAGGATGACAGCCATCGAGAGGGCATCATCGTTGGCGACTGGGCCCGTGAACTGGGCGAAAAAACCCCCGGGCGGCTGGTGGCGAGCGCCAAAAGTTGGCTATCCCACAACCGGGTAGACCGCAACGCCGCGATTCTCCCGTGGGGAGATAGCGGCACCCTCACCAAGATTTCTCCCGTGCAAGCCAGCGCCTGTTTCCTGGCTGGGTCACGTGCGGGCGGCCTGGAACCACCGGTTTCCGGAGCATCGCCTGGAACAACAAAGCGTAGTAATCACGGTGCCCGCCTCCTTCGACGAGGGGGCCCGGGCATTGACCCTGGAAGCTGCACAGCAGGCCGGACTCAAGCAAATCAAACTGCTCGAGGAACCCCAGGCCGCCTGTTACGACTGGCTCGCCAGCCATTCAACCTTGCCCGCCGCCAGCCGCCTGCTGCTGATCTGCGATGTCGGTGGCGGCACCACCGACCTGACCCTGATCGGCATCGATCGAAGCGGTTCCGAACCAGTGCTGGATCGCATCGGGGTTGGCAACCACCTGATGCTTGGTGGTGACAACATCGACCTTGCCCTGGCACACCAGGTGGAGAGTCAGTCCGGCGAACAGCGCCTGAATTACGCGCGACTGACGCAATTGCTACAGCAGACCCGCCTGGCCAAGGAGGCGCTGCTGCGCCCGGACGCCCCTGCCAGTCGCAACGTAACGCTGTTGGCGGGGGGCAGCAAATTGATGAGCGGCACCAAATCAGTCGAACTGCAACGCGAACAGGTGCAGGAGCTGGTATTGCAGGGGTACTTCCCGCTCGTAGACCTGACAGCCAGCACCCGGTCCCGGCGCTCTGCCGTTGTGGAGTTTGGCCTGCCCTATGAGAGCGAAGCGGCCATTACCCGCCATCTGGCAGATTTTATTTTGCGCCACCAGCAGGCGATGGCCAAAGCACTGAATGTCGCGGTCGATCCCGCCCGGCCGTTGCTTCCCGACAGCCTGCTGCTCAATGGCGGCGTATTCAATGCCGCGCTGATTCGTGAACGGGTCATCGCCCAGCTGGAGAGCTGGCGCGGCGAGACCATCAACGAGCTTGCCGGGATCGACCCGAACCTGGCGGTGGCGCGTGGCGCGGTACTCTATGGAGTCGCCCAACTCGGCCGTGGCAGGAAAATTGGTGGCGGTTCGGCCCGTAGCTACTATCTCAAACTGAACGCCGACACCACACCTGCTGACGAGACCAGCCAACTGATTTGCCTGTTGCCCAAGGGATCACCGGTAGGCCAGCCGTTACCCCTGCCGGATCGGGAATTCGCCCTGGTGCTGGGTGATCCGGTGCGGTTCGACCTGCTGGCATCGACCGCCGATACCAGCAGCACGGCGGGCGACCTGGTCAGCGCAACCCTCCAGGACGAGATGATATCGCTGCCGCCGTTAGCTACGGTACTGACCGCCGCGGAAGATTCCAGTCCAGCACAGCATGGCGCACCGCGAGAAGCCCGGGTGCGGTTACAGACGGAACTGACTGAAATTGGTACCCTGGCGCTGAGTTGCATCAATTCTGCAACCGGCCAGAAATGGTTGCTGGACTTCCAGCTGCGCGATGCATCGCAGCCCGCCACCCGCCACGCCTCCGACACGACCGAATCGGGGGCGTCTGCGAGCGCCGGGTCAAGCCGCCATCCCAAACTGGATGCCGCGCTAGCCCGTATCGACGGCCTGTATGGCAAGGCCACCAGCAAACCTGATCCCAAAATGATCAAGACCATCCGCAATGACCTGGAAAAGCTGCTGGGTAACCGCCAGGAATGGGATACCGCGCTGATTCGGGAGCTCTTCGACCGCCTGTTAGCGGGTCGGAAACAACGTCGTCGCAGCATCGCTCACGAACGCCTGTGGTTGAATCTGGCAGGCTTTTGCCTGCGCCCCGGGTATGGCGCCGAGCTCGATGCCTGGCGGGTGGATCAACTCGAGCAGATCTATCAGCAAGGTGTCATCCATCGGGATGAGCCGCGGGTCTGGGCGGAATGGTGGACCCTGTGGCGCCGGATTGCGGGTGCTCTGAGTGAAACCATGCAGGAAAATTTATTCCGGGATATCAGCCATTACCTGCACCCGTCGGTCACCAACTCGCGGAAACGCATGGCAGAGTTGCAAAAACGCGCGTATAACGAAATGGTGCGGTTGCTGGGTTCGCTCGAAGGATTGGCCACCGAGCAGAAAAAAGACGCAGGCAACTGGCTGCTGCAACGCTTGCAAAAAGCGGCGGAACCGGAGCAGACCTGGTGGGCAATAGGCCCAGGCCTGGCTGGAGCCGCTGCTGGAAAAAGACTGGCAGCAGGAGAGAACCGCGGCGTTTGCCGCCACCCTCATCGCCCGGCGCAGCGGCGACCGCGAACTGGATATCGGCGCCGACCTGAGGCAGCGGGTTCTCGACAAGCTGAAGCTCGCAAAATGCCCGCCGAGTTGGCTGCAAACAGTCAGTCAACGCGTTGAACTGGACCAGGCCGACGCACGGCGAGTATTTGGCGAAGCATTGCCGCAGGGACTGCGCCTGCTGTAAAAAGTTTTGCCGCGGATGCGACTCGAGGCTGCACCTTCGCAAGCCGGTTTGCGCCGTGACACAGAGAACGAATCGCAATAGCATAGCGGTATGCACAAAGGCGAACGCTTCAATAGTATCAGCCACCTGATCGGTGCGGTACTCGCGCTGGCAGGGGGCGCGGTACTGGTAACCTTTGCCGCGATCGATGGCGATGCCCGCAGGATCGTCAGCTTCAGCATCTATGGCACCACCCTGTTCCTGCTGTTCGTTATCTCCACGATGTACCACAGCCTGACCGGTCCGGCCAAGCGGATCTTCCGGATCCTGGACCATCAGTCCATCTACCTCCTGATCGCCGGAACCTACACGCCCTTTACCCTGTTAGCGCTCAGCGGCACTCTCGGTTGGTGGATGTTTGGTGCGCTCTGGGGGCTGGCCGCATTCGGTATTGTGCTGGACGCACTACCCCGCAAGGGGGCCCGGATAGTCCCGGTTGTTATCTATCTGGCGATGGGCTGGTCCTGCCTGTTTGCGCTGGACCCACTGGTATCCGCCCTGCCCCCGGACGGCTTTCTCTGGTTGTTGATCGGCGGGATTTTTTACACCTCGGGGGTAGTCTTCTTCGTTCTCGATCGCTGGTACCCCTGGTGCCATGAAATATGGCACCTGTTCGTACTGGCGGGCGCCGTTTGCCATTACTTTACGATATTGTTATTCCTGTGAGGAGCCGGGCCAGCGCAAGCCACCCGTGGAGAACTTGCTTTGCGGAGAATTGGCGCTCGTTGCGGTCTATATAGCTGGTACTCCTGCAGTTGACAATTACGGATTCGGAGCGACCGCAAAGTTTGAGCTGCACCGATATGTAGCATAGAATCGAATGGCAACTCCACCTCCCATCCAAAAGGGGACAGGCACATGCAAGAACCACAACAAGATCATGTCGAACAAGCCAGTATGGCTGAAAAAAACAAACCGGCGCGTTCCTGGTTATTACCCGGGGTAATCGGGTTCATCGTCCTCGCCGTGGTGCTGTATTTTTGGGGGGGCGACGATGAGGAGGCTCCCGTCGAGAAGGCTCCGGTCGTAGCGGAGCCTCCCACTGTGATAGAGGAAAAACCGGAGCTGGTGACGGGATTGCAGGAGGTTGAGGAACCGGAGCAGCCCGTTGTGGAAGTACCGCCAGTGCCATCGGTGTCCGCCCTGACCGACAGCGATGATGAGGTAACCACGGATCTGCATGCGCTGAGCACGTCCGAAGAGTGGTATAAGTGGACCGAAACAGAGG
>CAMYKE010000103.1 GCA_947258895.1 uncultured Pseudomonadales bacterium
CCCGGTAGTATCCTGGCAATCGGCTCCATGAGCGGCGCCTGGCTGGGCGTGCGCTTTGCAATCAATGCCAGTCAACGTACTCTCAAATGGCTGTTGTTCCTGATGACTCTGGCGGCCGCGGCGGCGGCGCTGTTTTCCGGTACTTCGGCGGTGCAACCCTGACTCTGCCGGGCGGTACTACCCGGCGGCGAGTTGCTGTCGCACCGAGGCCAGCTTTACGCACACCACAAATACCTGCATCGCCAGGTCCAGTTCTGCGCGTTCCGGCAGGGTAGGGGCCAGGCGAATGTTGCGGTCCTGCGGGTCTTTCTGGTAGGGGAAGGTGGCGCCGGCCGGTGTCAATTTGACGCCCGTTTCGTTCGCCAGGCGGACGATCTCGCTAGCCAGCCCATCGCGGGCATCGAAGGAAATAAAATAGCCGCCCCGGGGTTCTTCCCAGTGGCCCAAACCGGAATCGTCCAGGCCGTCGCGCAGGTGACTGAGCACCAGTTCGAACTTGGGGCGCACCAGTTCGGCGTGACCACGCATGTGGCTCAGCAGCGTCTGGTGGTCGGGAAACAGGCGCGCATGGCGTAACTGGTTGACCTTGTCGGGCCCGATGGTGACGATGCCCAAATGCCGCTTGAACTGCGCCAGGTTCGCCTCGGATGCCCCGAGGAAACTGATGCCGCTGCCAGCAAAGGTGATCTTTGAGGTTGAGGCGAATTGCAGCACGGAATCCTCGGTGCCGCTGGCGCGGCAATAGTCCATGATGTTGGCCAGTTGCGGCGGCGTATCGTCCAGGTCGTGCACGGCGTAGGCATTGTCCCAGAACACCCGGAAATTTGCGGGTGCGATACGGCCGAGGGCGGCGATGCGTCGCACCGTCTCGTCGCTGTACACAATCCCCGTCGGATTGGAATATTTCGGCACACACCAGATCCCCTTGATGCTCTGGTCACTGGCGACCAGGCTCTCGACCTGGTCCAGGTTGGGCCCGGTGGCGGTCATATCGACATTGATCATGTCGATGCCCAGTTCGGCGCATACCGAGAAGTGCCGGTCGTAGCCGGGCACCGGACAGAGGAACTTTACCGGTCCTTCGTCCCGCCATGCAGAGCCCGGGCCGGAGGGACCAAATTGCAATGCGAACTGGACGCTCTGGTACATCAGGGTCAGGCTGGCGTTGCCGCCGACGATGACCTGCTGCGGGGTGAGCCCAAGCAGCTCCGCTCCCAGGCGACGGGCTTCCGGGATACCCTCGAGACCGCCATAATTGCGGGCATCGACACCGTCCGCGGTCCGGTAATTGCCCTCTAAAATGCCATCCAGCGCGTCGGAAAGTCCCAGTTGTTTGGCGGAGGGCTTGCCTCGCGTGAGGTCGAGGTTCAGGTTCTGGCTGCGGAATTGCTCATATTGCTCCGATAGTTCTTCTTCCCAGCGCTGTAATTGTTCGGGAGTGGCTTGGGTGATATTCAAGAAGGTATACCTCGTGCTGCGTAAAATGAGTTGTATAGGCGCGCTGCGAATAAGCGAACTTGCCGGCCAGTCCGCGATTATAGCGATTTGTCCGGCAGGTGGCCCCCAAATTTAACGCATATTCATTGCCTTTTTGGCCAGGCGTTCGACACTCGCTGCAAATCGCCGCTGATGTTTTTACAAGTAGGCGAATGGCCAGCGGGTAGTTTATCCAGGGCACCACAGTGCAGTAGAATGAGTGGTATGTGTGGACGCTATAACCTGACTGACAGCCCATTGGTGCAGGCACTGCTGGACGAACTGGGGATTGATTTCGATATCGAGCCGCGCTACAACATCGCGCCGACCGAGTCGGTGCCGGTGATTGTGCAGCAAGGGGAGCAGTTACAGGTTTCCACGATGCGCTGGTGGCTGGTGCCGCGCTGGTCCCAGGGGCCATCGACGCAATATGCCATGTTTAATGCGCGTCGCGAATCTCTGCTGAAAAGCCGCGCATATTCCCAGCCCTATCGCACCCAGCGGGGTATCTTGCCCGCTACTTCGTTTGTCGAGTGGCAAACCGGCGCCGCGGGTAAACAGCCGCTGATGATCGAGGCGGTGGACCAGCCACTGGCGCTAGCGGCCATCTGGGAGTACTGGGACGGGCCGGAAGGCAAGCTGCTTTCCTGCGCGATTATTACCCAACCTGCAACGCCTGGTTTTCGCGCTATCCATGACCGGATGCCCCATATCCTGCCCATTGAAAATTACCGCGCCTGGTTGGCCCCGGATACCGCGGAGCCGGAGCTGGAGAATATCCTGGCGGATGCCGAACCGCTGGCGCTGCGGGCAACGCCCGTGAGTACGCGGATCAACAACTCGCGATACAAGGAGAGTGATTGTGTTCAGAAAACCGGTGAGACGCTGGAAATTACAGATTGACTGGATTAGCCGAAGGAGTCCCGGGCAAGCACGGCATGGGGTTGGGAGCGGCGCATTCTTTGCGCCACGCCGGCTTCAGTCAAGCCGTCGCCCTGTGCGCAAGCCAGCCCGAGGCAGTCGCATTGCCAGCAAGCCTCATTCATGCGACGGTCTGGTAGCTCGCCGCTAGTATCGCACGACGCCAGTGCGAAACGTCGGCACTACGATGCGCGCTATTGTAAAAAGTGCCCTGGAAACTGCACGCCTTGTGGTTCGGCAGGTTCCTGGCGACGCTTAGTGGTGATGCGCCATGCTTCCTTCGTGAGGATGGCCATGCTCCAGCTCTTCGGCCGTTGCAGCGCGTACTTTTTCAATACTTACATCGAATTCCAGCGTCTGCCCCGCGAGTGGGTGATTACCGTCCACCGTGACTTGTTCATCGGTAACCTCGGTAACCACTACGTTCATCGGTCCATTGTCAGTCTGCGCCTGAAACTGCATTCCCGGCTCGATGGCGTCGATTCCCGCAAAGGATGAGCGGGGCACCGCCTGGACGAGCTGCTCGCGCCGCTCGCCGTAACCATCGCCCGGGGCAACCGTTACCTTCAGGTTGTCGCCAGTGGCTTTACCGGCCAGTTCGTTTTCCAAACCGGGGATGATGTTGGACGCACCCTGCAGGTAATGCAGGGGCTCTTTGCCGGCGGAGGAATCAAGCACGTCGCCGGCCTGGTCGGTGAGGGTGTAGTGGATGCTTACAACGCAGTTTTCACTGATTAACATAATTGGGGCTAATTACTCTTGTGGTTCAATGTTTTCGGCTTGCGGCCCTTTTTTGCCTTCACCGATCGTAAACGAGACGGCTTGTCCCTCGCGTAGCGAGCGAAAGCCGGCGCCTACAATGTTGGTGTAATGGGCAAATACGTCCGGACCACCATCGCGCTGGATAAATCCAAATCCCTTTGCTTCGTTAAACCATTTAACGGTTCCAGTTTGCTTCTCTGACATATCTGTAAATCCTAAATATCTGGACACTTTTTCAGGGTTAGCGAAACCGGTCGGTTACGTCCTGTATGTGCACCGGGAGGCTCCTTTGAGCAGCCTCATTATGTGGTATGCAGATCGATTCTGGCCGGTCTCAGGCCGCATTATATGCCGAGTCCGGATTGAATGGAAAGTTCTGGGGGTAAATATCGCCGCACCAATGGCTCGAAACTTTTTGCTACCCATAGTGGTGCGCTTTTGGCACCCGGCAACTCACCGCACAGCCCGCCTGGCGGGACGACAAACCTTGACCAGAGTCAAGGTAGCGAGGTTCGAAATGGGCTAGATTGTCGTGAAGGTTTGCAGCTCGCAGGAAACAAATGATGCAGAAAGTGCTTAAACAACTGATTTTGGATCACATGCACCTCGAACGCGTGCTGTCCTGCCTCGAACGGCAGATCAAAAATTTCGTTACGGACACCGGTGAGTCCCCGGATTTAGGTTTGATCCAGGATGCGATCGAGTATATTCGTGCGTATCCCGATGCGTTCCATCATCCGCTGGAGGAGATCGTGCTGGATGAGTTGCTGAACCGGGTGGAGGATCTAAAGGTAGAGCGCAAACTGCGCCAGATCAAGAGCCAGCATGAGGTGATCGCCCGCCTTACCAAGCGCCTGGCTACGGATATCGATGCGGTAGCGCACGATCAGGTGGTCTCGTTCAACGAAATTGAAGAGGCGTTCGCCAATTTCTATGATTTTCAAGTCGAGCACCTGAGCACCGAAAACGAGCACTTCTTCCCCCTCATCGAGAAACATTTCAAGGAACAGGAGCTGCAGGACCTGGTTGCCCGTATCGAGGCGCGAGTCGATCCACTATTTGTAGCGCGGCAAGAGCAGTTTGAGGAGCTTTATGATTACATCGTCGAATGTGAGGGTGGTCCGGAGGCCTGAGCGCCGGTTTTTTCGGTCGCTGGCAGAATTTCGCCAGCTTGTGGGCTAGCTCCCTGAGAGTCTAAATGCAGGACCTCATCAAGCCGTGGGAATTTGTTGCCGGTTTAGGGGTATTTCTGTACGGCATGCGCCTGCTCGAGGTCGCGCTGAACCAATTCGGCGGGGCCGCGTTTAACCGTTTCCTGCGTGACCAGTCGCGATCGCCCCTGCGCGGTGTTTTCGGTGGCACGCTGGCGACGATGTGCCTGCAAAGCAGTTCGATGGTTGGTTTGCTGGTGCTGGCCTTCGTTGGTGCGGGTCTGCTGGAAATGCGCAACGCCCTGGGCATCGTGTTTGGCGCCAACCTGGGCACGACCTTTACCGGCTGGATCGTGACGCTGTTGGGGTTCAAGCTGAACCTGACCGGCTTTGCCGTGCAGATAGTCGGGGCGGGCGCTCTGGGCGTGGTATTCGCCCGCAAGGAATCACGGCTCCAGAGCTATGCCTACCTGGTGCTTGGCCTGGGCTTCCTGCTGCTCGGCCTGAGCTTTATGAAATCCAGCATCGAGGCACTCACCGGTTTCATCGGCCCGGAGGTGTTTCGTGATTACCATCCTCTTGTGTATTTGCTCGGCGGTGCGCTGTTCACTGCAGTGATCCAGTCCAGCTCTGCAACCATGATGATCGTGCTGAGCGCGGTGCATGCGGGTATTATCCCGCTCTCGACTGCAGCGGTGCTGGTCATCGGTGCGGACCTCGGGACTACCAGCACCATGTTATTGGGCGGCATGGCGGGAACTGCGGCAAAAAAGCAGGTCGCGCTGTCACACTTTATCTTCAACCTCGTGATCGACGTGCTCGCTTTCCTCGCGGTGACGCCGCTGCTGTACCTCGTTGTCGATGTCATGCGCTTCAGGGATCCGATGTTTGCCCTGGTCGCATTCCACTCCACGTTTAACGTTTTCGGTATCTTCCTGTTCCTGCCCTTCGTAAACCAGTTTGCCGGGTTGTTGCAAAAGCTGGTCAAGGACACCAGCGGAGAAACCTGCCAGTACATTGCACGTGTGCCGGCGAACGTCACGCTAGCCGCCAGCGAAGCGATCGATAAGGAGGTGAAGCGCCTGTTGATGAAATGTATGTGGCTGAACCTGCGTTGCTTTCGCATCGATGCGAACGAGGTGTTTAGCGGCACCGGGAACGAGGCGTTCGTTGCAGCCATGGAAGAGAATCGGCTGCCGTTCGAAGAGGCGTACGCCGACATCAAGCGTGCCGAGGATGAATTGCTACGCTATATCTCCAGGGTCCAGCAGTTCACGGAGAACCCGGATTCGGTCGCTCATGTCAGCCGTTATCTGCAAGTCATCAGGGATAGCGTGGTGGCGGCCAAAACCATCAAGGATGTGCGTCATAACCTGGTGCAACTGCGTCATACGGATGAGCCCTGGATCCTGGAGATGGGGCATGAAATACGCCATACCGTCAGGCAGTTGTATCGCGATACGCTGGAGCTGTTGCGCAAGTCGGACGAACACTATGCGACAGAAAAGATACAGGCCGACCAGAAACTGCTGGATGAGTTGCGAGATGAGCTGGGGAAACTGGTACACGCGCGCACCCGGGTCGAAGGGGGCGCG
>CAMYKE010000104.1:0-5884 GCA_947258895.1 uncultured Pseudomonadales bacterium
CATTTACAAAACTAAGCGCTAACTTCTTGATAAATAAGGGCTCAAAATCCAATCTTTTGTGTAAAAATATTAGCTAAGTATTTGATATTGATGAAAAGTATGTAAGCCTACGAACCGAGCGGTCGGAGGTTCGAATCCTCCCGAGTGCGCCATATAAATCAAGGGCTTACGATTTTTTAGTGAGCCCTTTTTTTATATTTTCCCCAAACTTTTCCCCAAACTATTGCTATTTTGTGGCCTTAATCAGGTGTGCCGTGCGAGTTGCTAATTTAGCAAGCGATGGGCGTATAGAATAATCCTCTGCAGTGCATCTTCCAGAAATGATTTTTGATTGGTCGCGCCTTTGGACGGGTATAATTAGCCTCCTGCTTTGGCGTCACACCACCTAAGGCAGTATGCCCCCGCGTTTCGTTATAGTAGTTCACATACTGCTCAAGTTTGCGCGTCAAATCCGCTTCGTTCCAAAAGAAAACTTGATCAAGAAATTCCCTCCGCAATGTGCCGATGGCTCGCTCCACGAAGGGGTGTGAAAGCGGGGTATAGGGTATTGTCTTTAACTCATCGATACCTAAGATTCTCAAGTTGGCATGCCAACGATGATGAGTAAAGATGGGGTCATTGTCCGTGCTCATCCGGATCGGTGGTGATCGTCCCGCGAGTATGCGATTTAATAGTCGGCAGACGATGATGCCATCCACGTCACCCGAATGTACGGCATAGCCGGTGATACGTCTTGTGTTGATATCAATTGCCAGCATAACCCAATGAGATTTCAGGTGTATGGATTCACAACGAAATAGGTCGAGACTCCAAAGACTATCTTTTGTATGGCCCATAAAGGTTAGCCATGAAGGACCACCGGGATAACCAGGTCTGTAGTGTTTAAGTAGAATCCGTCGGACGACATGCTTATCTAAGGTGATCCCAAAGGTCTGATAGATTTGCACAGCAATCCGGCCATAGCCCATACGCGGATTACGGTGTTTCATTTCTACCACTAATTGAATGATTTCTTGATCAGGACCTTTTGGACCGGGTTTACCGGGTTTCTTGGCAGAATAGAGCATACGGTATTTCCGCTTCACCAACGCTTTATGAAAATTCAGAATGGTGGCAGGTTTTACAACGATCGCGAGTTTCCTGATTCGATTGCGGGGAATGATGTGAGCGAGTAGGGCAAAAAAGATGCGATCCAATTGAGTGAGGCGAGGTGCTCGCCGGCGAGAGCGATTGACAACAATGAGTTGCTGCCGAAAGATAATGTTTTCTGCCGCAATTGACTTTAAGCCACCCGGGCGTAACAGTTTGATATAACAAGCTACAAACTGATATGCAAAGAGGGCTAGAAATCTCATTTATCCAGTTTGCCACTCCCTATTTTTCTAGCAAGATCATAATTCGCACGGCACACGTGACAATAGCCTTTAGAACGCTAAGATCGAATATTTGCGGAGCACAGTCTCACAGTCTGCGATCATATTTTTGGGAGGCACAGGTAGATATAACCACTCCAATTTCTTTACTATTGATTTAGTGTAAAGATTTTTGTATCTTTACTCTCAGTGTAAAGTAAAGAGTTGTGAGGGTGCGTTATGCCGAAAGTAAGTTCAAAGCGACAAGTGACTCTGCCGATATCCGGATGTGAAGAGTTAGATATACATCCTGGGGATGAGGTGGAGATTCTACGATATGGCAATCAATTTAATATCATAAAGAAAGAGGGTGGTGCAGCTGCCGGTATGCTGAAGCATATTAAGTCCAGGAAGAAGGTTTCTGACAGGCAATCATTGATGAGTAATTTCGATTGATTGCGATAGATACGAATGTACTGCTTCGGTATCTACTCGACGATGATGTTAAGCAGTCCCCTCGAGCTAAAAAGCTGATTATTAGCGGCCATACAGTTTTGATTACCGATGTGGTCTTGGTTGAAACCCTGTGGACGTTAATGGGATCACGTTATGGGGTAGACAAGCAGGGTGTTTGCGATATCGTCCGTACGTTGATCGGTGACAGCGGATTTGTTTTTGAGGATTCACAGGTTATTTGGAGTTCGTTGCGCGACTATGAAGAAAGTAAGACTGTTCGAGGTAAGAGCCTGGACTTTGCAGACGCACTCATTTCGAATAAGGCGCGGTATATAGCCCAGAGTCAAGGTGCTGAGTTGTCAGGGTTTTATAGCTTCGATAAGGCAACCGAACAGCTACCAGGTGCAATGCCTCTATAGTGAATTGGTGAAACGCAGAACAATGTTAAGTGATAAGGTACTCAGTCATCGGGGCGTCTGGTCGTAATTGTCAAAATATCGCTCGTGAGTTTTACGTGACATTAATGTGCAAAACACCACAGGTTGAAAGAACCGGTTGACAGCACCTGTAAACAGGCGCTATAAACAGGTCTTTAATATCGTAAGAGTTATCGCAATGCAAACAAAATTCTCTGAGGACATCGTTCCTCTTTCTGATTTAAAGGTTAATCCTGGAAAGGTAGTTAATCACGTCAAAGAATCTCACCGTCCCGTTCTTCTTACCAGCCGCGGTAGAGGTGTTGCAGTTGTTCAAGGGTTAGAGGAATTTGAAAAAACCGAAGAAGAGCTCTTCTTCGTAAAAGCCATCGCTCAAGGTCTTTTGGATATCAAAGAAGGCCAAACTGTGGATCTGGATGATGCGAAAAAAAGGCTGGGCATCGAATAGGTGAAAATTTCATTCTCAGGATCTGCTCTCAGTGATCTGGAGGATATCAAAACATACTATTTGGAGCAGGGCGTGCCTCAGATAGGGCAAGATTTTGTCGCTTCTATTTTTGCGCATGTTCAAATGCTTTCTGATCATCCAAATATTGGTCGAATTGTCCCGGAATTTGGGGAGGAGAATATCCGCGAAATAATTCATTCTCCATTTCGCATCGTATATTTACGCGATATAAAATCAATACAAATAATCAGAGTATGGCGTAGTGAAAGATTGCTCAATCTTTCTGCTAGTTCAGTGTAATTACCATAATATCGCTCGTGAGTTTTACGTGACATCGGTGTGCAAAACGTGACATTTATATGCTGTGCCTGGCGAAATATTAATAAATTGCAATTAAGCAGCAAAGGGAAGCTGAAATAGGCCTCGACAATGTGCGCGCCAGCGGTAATTTGCTAGATCGATGAATTTACCTTGAGCCTTATCGCCGAACTCAACAGGTGTCCGCCCTTGAAGTGACAGTGAGTTTTGTGTTGATTGTACTATGCCTGATAGGACGCAAGTTTTTTCGCTAGATGTTGATCATTCCATAAAAACGTTTGATCCATGAGTTCCCTTCTTATGCTAGCTATCAAGCGTTCGACGAAGGGGTGCGATATCGGTGTACAGGGAATGGATTTTACTTCTTCAATATTAAGGATACGAAGATTCGCCCGCCAGCGATGAAATTGGAATAATGGGTCATTATCGTATGACAGATAGCGGGGTGGATCTTTTTGAGTCATCACTTCGTTAAACATTCGACAAAGCGTAGCGCCGTTCAGATCGCCGTTAGGAACCGCAAAGCCAATGATGCTGCGGGTGAATTGATCCATCACCAGTAATACCCAGTGGCTCTTAAGGAAAATAGACTCGCATCTGAACAGATCAATCGACCACAGACTATCTTTGGTATGACCGAGTGTCGTCAACCAGGACGGGCCATTCTCTCGAGGGTTAGGCTGGTACTATTTAGCCAGGATTCGTCTGACCTTGTCTTTATCGATAGCAAGACCAAAAGCAGCGTTGATTTGTAGCGCGATTCCCGGGCACCCAGTTCGGGGGTTGCGCTGCTTCATGGCGACCACTGCTTTAATGACTTCTTGTGATGGTCCGTTAGGTCCCGGTTTTCCTTTTCTTAGGGCAGAATACAGTAGTTGGTATTTTCGTCTTTTCATGGCCGCATGAAACTTCAACAACGTGGAAGGCTTTACAATAATCGCGGCTCGTAACATTCTTCCTGGGCTTAAAAATAGCGTCCAAAAGCTTAACAACGTTCGGTCTGGCGTTGAGAGGTTGGGGGCTCTATGGCGGGATCGGTTAAGAACCAGCAACTGATGTTTCAAGAGCAAATTTTCAGCAACGATAGCCTTCGCACCGCCTGGGCCTAACAGCCTGGCAACGGTGGTGAGTTAGTGGAATATTACTATCGCCATTTCCTTCATGGCAGGGAATGGTAGTGGAGGTGATAATGGGTCCCAAATTTCTGGGTGCGTGATACTCCGGGTGGATTAATAATTCGCCATAAACAGGCGGAAATTGCGCCGCGCTCAGGGCAGATCGACCTGGACAATCTGTTTCCCGAGGATCTGTGGCTATGCGCTGTCTAGTGCTGTGCATAACCGAGGCTTTGCAGCGTAGACCTGATGTCCCCCAGGATCGCCGGGTCATCGATTGTGGCCGGCACCTTGAACTCCTCGCTGTCCGCGATTTTGCGCAGGGTCGCGCGAAGGATTTTACCGGAGCGGGTTTTGGGCAGTCCCGGCGTGATCGCGCAATGCTTGAATGACGCGACTGGACCAATTTGGTCGCGTACCAGTTGGATGGCCTCGCGGATTATTTCCCCGTCGTCACGCGCAACCCCGAATTTGAGCACCAGCAAACCCACTGGCATCTGGCCCTTAAAACTACAGGCCGCGCCGATAACCGCGCATTCGGCTACATCCGGATGGGAGGCGAGCACTTCTTCCATGGCTCCGGTCGACAAGCGGTGGCCGGCGACATTGATAACATCGTCGGTGCGCGCCATGACAAAAACATAGCCGTCCGCATCGATATAACCGGCGTCTCCGGTTTCGTAATAACCCGGATAGCGACTGAAATAGGATTTAACAAAGCGTTCATCATTCTGCCACAGCGTGGTAAACACCCCGGGTGGGAGTGGTAGCTTGATGGCAAGCGCCCCGAGTTCACCGGGCGGCAGCGGATCGCCCTCGCTGTCCAGAATCTGGATGTCATAACCCGGGACCGGCAGGGTAGGTGAACCGGCCTTTTGCGGCTGCAGCTCAATGCCTTTGCAATTCGCGCAAATAGCCCAGCCCGTTTCTGTTTGCCACCAATGGTCGATGACGGGCACCTGCAATTTCTGCTCGGCCCAATGGAGGGTGTCCGGGTCACAACGCTCCCCGGCAAGAAACAGGGTTTCCAGGCTGCTCAGGTCATACTCCGCTATAAGCGCTCCCTCGGGATCTTCCTTTTTAATGGCGCGGAAGGCGGTGGGCGCGGTAAACAGGGCCTTGACCCCATGCTCGGCGATGACGCGCCAGAAGCCGCCTGCATCAGGCGTTCCTACCGGTTTGCCTTCATAGACTAGCGTAGTGGAGCCGTTCAACAATGGCCCATAGGTAATGTAGGAGTGGCCCACCACCCAGCCGACGTCGGATGCGGCCCAGAAAACCTCCCCTGGCGCCATGTCATAGATATTCTGCATCGACCATTTAAGCGCCACCAGGTAACCGCCAGTGTCATGCACCACACCCTTGGGCTGCCCGGTGGTGCCCGATGTATAGAGAATATACAGTGGGTGAGTCGCAGATACCGGAACGCAGCGCGCCAGGCTGGCGCCCGTCTCAGCGGTGTTCCAATCCAGGTCACGCTGCGGGTCCAGGGTGGCTTTGCACTGTTCGCGTTGCAGAATGATGCAGCGGCCCGGTTTATGTTGCGCCAGTTCAACAGCTTCGTCCAACAGGGGTTTGTATTGGATGATTCGATTGCCTTCTATTCCGCAAGAGGCTGCCAGGATGACTTTGGGTGTTGCGTCGTCGATGCGTACCGCCAACTCATTGGCAGCGAAACCGCCGAATACGACCGAATGGATGGCGCCGATGCGCGCGCATGCCAGCATTGCCATGACAGATTCAGCGATCATTGGCATA
>CAMYKE010000104.1:5910-6581 GCA_947258895.1 uncultured Pseudomonadales bacterium
TCCCTGCAATCCGTGCTACCCGGTCCTGGAGCTCCGAGAATGTATATTTCCTGACGCTTCCCGTTACCGGGCTATCGTAGATCAGTGCCGTTCGCTCGCCATGTCCTGCGTCTACGTGCACGTCAATGGCGTTGTAGCACGCGTTGATTTCACCGTCCTCGAACCAGGCATTAAAGGGTTCCCTGCTGGTGTCGAGGATTTTTTCCGGCTGTTTGTGCCAGCTGAGGGTCGTGGCGGCCTCGGCCCAGAATAATTCAGGATGTTCTAATGATGCCTGGTAGATGGCTGTAAAGTCATTGTTCATCGAAATGTCCCCCGCGTGTGTGATCATATTGATTCCATTTTACTCCCACTGGTCCTCGCGCATATTAGACAAAAGTATTATTTCTGTAGACAATTATTTGAATATAATGGTCTACATCTTGAAAATGCAACTTTAATACGTTTTATTGTCGACAATAAAGACATTGAGCCGAGTATTTGGATATGAGCCAAATTGAGTCAAAGATCGCCAGTACGTTAAGCAGCCGCATCACGGATACGTTGCGCGATGCCATCGTAACGGGCGAGATTAAGCCCGGTAGCAAGATTAGCGAACCCAAGTTAGCGGAGCAGTTCGAGGTAAGCAGGGGCCCGTTGCGCGAAGCTATCCGCCGCCTTGAAATGATGCA
>CAMYKE010000105.1:0-2273 GCA_947258895.1 uncultured Pseudomonadales bacterium
CGGCACCCAGTAATGCGGCAATCGCCACGTCCCGGCCGGTCTTGATCTAGCCGTCGGTCTGCAGCACGACGCGAGAGCGCAGGTCGTTCATCACCAGCGTCTGCTGGGTCTCCGCCAGACCCAGTTCCCAGGGCAGCCCGGCATGCTTGATTGAGGTTAGCGGCGAAGCCCCGGTACCGCCGTCATGACCGGCTATCACAATGTGATCGGCCTTGGCCTTGGTAACCCCCGCAGCGATGGTGCCAACACCCATTTCCGCCACCAGCTTGACGCTAATACGCGCCGAACGATTCGAATTCTTCAGATCGTGAATCAGCTGCGCCATATCCTCAATCGAGTAAATGTCATGGTGCGGCGGTGGGCTGATCAAGCCGACACCGGGCGTCGAATGACGAATCCTGGCGATATAATCGTCAACCTTGCGACCCGGCAGTTCACCACCCTCGCCCGGTTTCGCACCCTGCGAGATCTTGATCTGGAGCTCATCGGCATTGGCGAGATACCAGATGGTGACGCCGAAGCGGCCCGAGGCGACCTGCTTGATCGCGGACCGTCTGGAGTCACCATTGGCCATCGGGATAAAACGCTCGGGGTCTTCGCCGCCCTCCCCGGTGTTGGACTTGGCGCCCATGCGGTTCATGGCGATCGCCAGTGCTTCATGGCTCTCCTGGGAAATCGAGCCGAAACTCATCGCGCCGGTCGCGAAGCGCTTCACTATCTCCGCCGCCGGCTCTACGTCCGTCAGCTCAATCGCGCCATGTCCCGGCTCCTTGAAGGCCATGAGCCCGCGCAACGTACAATTGCGCGTGTTTTGCTTGTTCGTGTACTCGGAGAAACGCCAGTAGGCGGCCTCGTCATTGGTACGTGACGCATCCTGCAGCTCCGCGATGGCCTGTGGATCCCACATATGGCCATCGCCCTTGGCCCGCCAATGGATCTCGCCGTTGTTTGGCAACACCGCTTCGCGAGTCTTGAGACGGGTAGGGTAACCCAGTTCATGGCGCCGCATGGTTTCCTCGGCCAGGACTTCAAAACCCACGCCGCCAACCCGGCTGACGGTGCCACTAAAGCACTTATGAATGCCCATCTTGGCCATCACTTTTAGCATGCCCTTGGCGACGCCCTTGCGATACGCCGCGACGATTTTGTCATCGTGATCGTATTTTTCGCCCGCCAGTAAACCGTCGCGTTGCGACTGAAACAAGGCTTCAAACGCCAGGTACGGATTGATCGCATCCGCACCGAAACCGATCAACAGGCAATGGTGGTGAACTTCACGAGCCTCGCCGGTTTCCAGTACGATTCCGATCTGCGTGCGCTCGTGGCGCTTCACCAGGTGACTATGCACGGCGCCGGTGGCAAGCAGAGTGCTTACCGCCACGTTGTCCTGCCCCACATTGCGATCCGACAGGACGATCAGACTGTAGTCATCCGCGACGGCCTGCGCCGCTTCCGCGCAAATTCGATCCAGCGCCTTTTCCAGGCCGCCGGTTCCCTCAGAGCGCGGGAATGTGATATCGATGGTTTTGGCACGCCAGGCCTTGTGGTCGATATGCTTGTGATCGATATGTTTCAGGCACGCCAGCTCTTCATTGGTAACAATCGGGTGCGGGATCAACAACCGGTGTGCGTGCTGTCTGGTGGCGTCAAGCAAGTTACCTTCAGGCCCGATATAGCACTCCAGGCTCATCACCACCTCTTCCCGAATGGAGTCGATGGCCGGGTTGGTAACCTGCGCAAACAACTGCTTGAAATAGTCGTACAGCATGCGCGGCTTGTCGGAGAGACAGGCAAGTGCTGCGTCATTACCCATCGACCCAACCGGATCGCGCAATTCTGTCACCAGCGGCAACAGCATGAATTGCATGGTTTCAACGCTGAAACCGAAGGCCTGCATCCGCGCCATCAATGTTTCAGGATCGAAGCCATGGGCTTCTTCTTCGGTGTGCAACTTGCTCAGTTCGATTCGCTGGTCCTTGATCCACTCGCCGTACGGCTGCCGGGCGGCAATTTCCTGCTTCAATTGCTGGTCGGAAACCATGCAACCCTGCTCAAAATCCAGCAGGAACATCTTACCGGGACGCAAGCGACCTTTCTCCTTGACGTTAGCCGGGTCAACCGGCACCACACCGACTTCGGACGCCATGATGACATGGTCATCGTGAGTGACGTAGTAACGACTTGGACGCAGGCCGTTGCGATCGAGCACCGCACCGATGTAGTGGCCGTCGGTAAAGGCGATCGAGGCCGGGCCGTCCCAGGGTTCCATCAGC
>CAMYKE010000105.1:2381-11165 GCA_947258895.1 uncultured Pseudomonadales bacterium
TGATCGCCTCCTGCACGGTGCGACCGTTCATCAACAGGAACTCAAGGACGTTGTCGAAGCCGCCTGAATCAGAACATTCTGGCTCTACAACCGGCAGCAATTTACCGAGATCGTCCCCATAGCAGGCGCTTTCGACCACACCTTCCCGGGCGGCCATCCAGTTAAAATTTCCCCTGCGCGTATTGATCTCGCCATTGTGGGCCATAAACCTGCACGGTTGGGCGCGGTCCCAGGAAGGAAACGTATTGGTGCTAAAGCGGGAGTGCACCATCGCCAGGTGGGAGGCGAACTCGGAGTCCGCCAAATCCGTATAAAACAATGTCACCTGGGCAGTCGTCAGCATGCCCTTGTAAACGATCACCTTTGAGGAGAGGCTGCAATAATAGAACATCAGGGCCTGTTTCAGGTCGGCATCCATACGCAGCGAGTTGGCGGTATTCTTGCGCAACAGGTACAGGCGTCGCTCGAGCTCATCACCGCTGGCGCCATCTGCGGCAGCCAGATAGAGTTGCTCAATATGAGGGCGCGCCGCGAGCGCAGTGGGTCCGATATCAGCGGCCGCGAGGTTCACGGGCATCTCACGCCAGCCCAGCAGTTTCAGGTCGAATTCATCGATCTTCGCCTCGACAAGCCGCTTGCAGTAGCTCCGTTCGGTCTCGTCTACCGGCAGGAACACATTACCCGCCGCATAGGCTCCCTGCTCGGGCAACTCGATACCCAGGTCGCGCCTGGCGACTTTTTTCAGGAATCCATGGGGAATACTCACCAGGATTCCGGCGCCGTCTCCGGTGTTGACCTCACAGCCACACCCGCCACGGTGCTCCATTTGCTCAAGGGCATACAGCGCGTCGGTAATAATCTTGTGGCTGGCCACACCTTTTATATGCGCGACAAAGCCAACCCCGCAGCTGTCCTTTTCAAACTCGGGAGCGTAGAGTCCCTGGCGTTTGGGTAGACCGAACGTCGGCTTTTCGATGATTTCGTTGGCCATACCTGAATCTCCTTCCACTAGCCTGTTAGCACATTACCTGCCCATCACATCAGCAATCCTAACGGATGTTGCGCGAATCCCGACCACGTTCCTGTGGAGCTGCTTGAATTTATCCGTATTCCCCCCCTCAGCCGAACATAATCCAGCCGGATGAAAGGTTTGGTTGCAGGAGCCGACAATCCGGCGGTACGAGCAGGCAACAAAAATAATATATATATCAATGGCTTGGGTCGATATTTTAAGCGATTCCAAGTACCCTTGCCGAAGCGGAGGGTAAGTTTACCACCAGATTTGAGAAAGTTTAATCAATAACCCACAATAAATCACCCGTTCGTGAAAACCCGAGTGGCCCGGCTATCGGGGCTATCAGGCTCGCAGCAGAAGACAATGGAGCCAGGGTAGCGCTTGTCAGGATGGACGCGAGCGAGCGGTCGCGCGGTGTCGGCTCTCCAGTTTTGCAGCCCTGGCTGCCACGATATCGCTCTTTGCGATGCCGATATGCTGTTGCGCGCGCGTGCTGGCAATTTCGATCTGTTGCTGGCGCTGTGCATAGCGTTCGCGATCCGCATCCGACTTTTCAGCGAAGCAATACGGGCAGGATATCCCTTCCCGGTACTGTTCACTCAGCTTGTCCTGGTCGGAGACCGGGTGCCGGCACGCATGGCACAGGTCATAGCTGCCCTGCTCCAGCCGGTGATCGACCGCCACCCGGTTGTCGAAGACAAAGCACTCGCCGCGCCACAGGCTTTCGCCCTCCGGCACTTCCTCGAGGTATTTCAGTATACCGCCCTGCAGATGGTACACCTCGGCAAAACCCTGCTCGAGCATGTATGCGGAAGCCTTTTCACACCGAATTCCACCGGTGCAGAACATCGCCACTTTTTTATGCGCAGCGTTGTCCAGGTGCTCCTGCACGTAGTGAGGGAACTCGCGAAAAGTAGTGGTCTGCGGGTTGATCGCGCCCCGGAACGTGCCGATCGCATATTCGTAGTCATTGCGGGTGTCAATCAGGACCACATCGGGATCGGTGATCAGGGCATTCCAGTCCTCTGGTTGTACATAGGTACCCACGCTGCAGGTGGGGTCGATGCCGTCCACTCCCAGGGTCACTATTTCCTTTTTCAGCTTTACCTTCATCCGGTAAAACGGGTTCTCTGCCGCCACGGACGCTTTGCACTCAATATCCGCCAGCCGGCTGTCCCCCCGCAAATAGTCGAGCACCGCGTCGATACCCGCGCGAGACCCGGCGATGGTGCCATTGATGCCTTCTTCGGCGAGTAACAGCGTGCCCTTGACCTCGTGCTTTTTGCAAAAAGCCAGCAGCGGGCCCCTGATGGTTTCAAAATCCGCCAGGCGAACGAATTTGTAGAGCGCAATAACCGTAATAGTACTCATTGGGAGTTCGAGAATAAGCCGATCAAGTAAAAATTGGGTGGCGCATTCTATATGAGATTCGGATAAAAATGAACCGCATTACAAGCGTCACGCCCGGGAGCCGGAACCGCCAAGGCACGGCGGAGACAGGGGGGCATTGCCGGCCTTCTCCCGCCATTCCTCTTCGGTATACAGATGCAATGCCAGGGCATGCACCGGGTTCTGCAATTCTTCCGCCAGCACCTTGTACACGGCTTGATGTCGCGCCACTGGGCGTTTCCCTGCAAAACAGGCGGCCACCATTACCACCTTGAAATGGGTCTCGGAGTCCGGAGGAACACTGTGATTATTACTCTCATTCTCGACCAGCAGGTGCTGCGGGTCAAAGGCGCTGGCCAGTTTTTCCTCGATGGTACGTTGCACGATCTGGTTCGACATGGAGAAAACTACCCTGGTAGTGCGGTTGCAGTTGAATAGCTCATTATAACGCTGCGCGACGCACTAGCCGCAATATCTCACCGATTTTTGGAATTATCGCCGAGAGATTGTTCGGTGTGCGGGGTTTTCCGACGAAGGGGATAGCCGTCGCTATAGCCGCAGGAGAAAAATTCCGTACAGCGTGCAAGATCCGGCGAGAAACCAAATAGGCAATTCGCGCTAGCCAGGTAGCATGGCTCACCCGTCCTGCCGACGGGCTTTCAATGCAGATGGCGGCAGTGCGGTCCGTGGCGAATGACGGGGGGATTGTAGCCATAGCCCCGCAAGCCCTGAAAATACCGGAAATCGCGGTACTTGTGGCGTGCCAAATGCCGCCGCTGGGCATTGCGCCAGAAGTGTCGGTCATAATGCCTGTCCCAGTGCCGGTACTTTTTATGGTGACCATGCCTCGTAAAGTGCCCGGGCTTGTCGTGAGCGCCGTAATAATCCCGGCGATCGTGGCGAAAATGATCCCTGCCCTGGTGATGATCCCGCCCGTGAGCAAAGCGCTTGCCATGCTCACGCCTGTTGTCGTGGGCGCGTCTGTCGCGGTCGCGTCCGCTGTCATGATAGCTGCGATCATGTCCGTGTTTGGAAACCCTTTGGCTGGAGTAATCGGCATGCGCGGACTGCACCGTAAAGCCGAGTCCGATTAACGGTATGAGAAGCCAGGAATATTTCTTCATAACACTATCCTCAGTTAGTATGCATACCAAGAATAATGCGGCGCCGCTGAACGCCGGCTGAACCGGATTAAGTTTTTTCCGAAGCTGCTGGAGCTGCGACGCTGGCGTGCCCCTTCCTGCTGTACTAACGCAACTGTGTGGCGGCGAGGATACTGCTCAGGCCAGCGCCGCACTGGCGCTCATTCTGGCGGCTTGGACGGCTCTTCCCCGCCGCCAAACAGGCGCTCAAATTCCGCCCGGGCGGCATCCTCGGGTGACAATTGTGCGGCATCCTCGGCTGGCGGCTCGTCACCAAACAGCTCGGCAAGCTGTGCCCTGACGGCGGCATCGGCGCTGGCCACAGTCGCTCCGCCCTGCGCGCCCCGAAAGGCGCCTTCCCTCGGTGAGAAGTAATCACAGAAGTTCGCTCGTTCCTTGTCGGCCACATCCTCGGCCCGATCTTCCGTGCACTGGCCGGCTCGTTGCGGGGCGTAGTGCCGACACATCTTGCAGACATGCTGGTCCGCACCACAGGCGGCACATTCCTCGCGTCGCGACATGGGCAGGATCACGCCCTGCAGCGCTGCACCGCATTTCCAGCACATCAGTTCGTCGCTCATCAAACACTTCTCCAGCCTGACCTCGCCCGGACGATCAAAACGCGTAGCATGGCCGGTACTCGTCGGCGCCCTCGCCCAGCTTCATGCGTCGCTGACGCACAAAACTGCGCAACAACGCGTCCATTGCACTCATCAAAGAGGGATCCCCCGTGAGCTGGTAGGGGCCATGCCGGTTGATCTGGTCGATTCCGAACGCCTTCACGTTGCCCGCCACAATACCGGAGAACGCCGCCCGCAAATTCGCCGCCAGCTCGAATGCCGGCATCGAGCGGTCGAGTTTCAGCGCCGCCATATTCTGGTGGGTGGGAAGGAACGGCCGCTGCAGCGTCATAGCGATGTGCATACCCCAGTTGAAATAGTAGGCTTCACTGGTATGACGACGCTTGCGATGTACGCGCTCAACACTGTGCCTTACTTCCCGGGCTACCTTTTCCGGCTCGCCAATCACCACCTGGTAGAGCGCGGCCGCCTCCTTGCCCAGGGCACTCGCGATAAACTCTTCCAGTTCTGCAAAATAGTCGCTATACGTTTCCGGGGCGGCGAAAATGAGTGGCAGGCTGTGTTTGTTGTTTGGATGCATCAGGATACTCAGCAGGTAGAGTACCTCCTCGGCAGTGCCGGCGCCGCCGGGAAACACCACAATGGTATGGGCGAGGCGGACGAAGGCTTCCAGCCGTTTTTCAATATCCGGCATAATCACCAGTTCATTGACGATCGCGTTGGGCGATTCCGACGCGATGATCCCCGGTTCGCTGATACCTACGTAGCGCCCGTCATTGATCTGCTGTTTGGCGTGGCCCACAGCGGCGCCCTTCATCGGTCCCTTCATGGCGCCAATTCCGCATCCGGTTCCCACGTCCAGGCCGCGCAACCCGAGCTGAAAGCCCACTTCCTTGGAATAATCATATTCGGCGCGGGAAATCGCGTGGCCGCCCCAGCAGATCACCAGATTGGGCGCACGATTAGCACGCACTACACCGGCATTGCGCAGGATCCGGAACACCGCATCGGTGATCCCCGCCGACGAATCGAGCTGAAAGCGGGAACCGCCACTCATTCGCAAGTCAGTATAGACGATGTCACGCAGGGCGGAAAAAAGGTGATCCTGGAGCCCCCTGATCATGGTGTCATCGACGAAGGCGATATCCGGCGCGTTGTGAACCTCCAGCATGAGGCCCCGAGACTGAGGAATTACCTCAATGGAAAAATCGGAAAAATCGGCGAGGATTTCGGCAGCATCGTCCTTGTTACTATCGGTGTTCAAAATGGCGAGGGCACAATTGCGAAATACCTGGAACACCGCATCGTTGGAGGCAACCATGCTGGCGATCTCCCGATGGGAGAGCAGGTTGAGGCTTGTTAACGGACGAATCCGGGTGCGGCTGGTTTTTTTCATCGATTCCCTTTACTTCAGATTAGCAGCGAGCTATTGCCGCATTATGACAAGTCGCGCAGTGATCTCAAGCGAGGCGAACAAAGAATACGGCCAATACCCGTCCGCGCTTGCGAGCCGCTCTCCCATCCGGGCTGTTCCTGCTCACGTCCTGCCCGCGGTTGAAAAGTTATGCGCGATCTGCTTGGCAATGTATCCCTGTCGGGTATACTTGCGCACTTCTTTTAACTCCCTGGAGCGAAACCGTGGCGAAGATCACAGCCCTCAATAAAGAAACGCATCGCGATATAACGGTCAGCAAAGCGGCAAACTACCCCCACACTCACGATCACAACATCATCCCCGTTGCGGTACATGAATTCGCGCAGGCTGCCGCAGAATTCCCGATTATTTTTGTAAAAAACGCCGAGACGAACGACTACGAGGCGGCAATCATGACCGGCCTGACCCGCGGGGAGAATCTTTATGCGGCAGGCCCGGAATGGCCCGGAATTTACGTACCGGCCTGTATCAGGGACTATCCGCTGCGCCTGGTCAAGGTCGATCCCGAGGCGGACAATTTCGTCCTGGCTATCGACGAGGAAAGCGACCTGGTTGGCGAGGGCCGCGATATCCGCCTGTTCGATGCAGAGGGCGAGCAAACCGATTTTACCAGGCGCGCCGGGGAGAACCTCGTCAGCTATCTGGAAAACCAGCATTTCACCAGGGGCTTCCTCAAACTGCTGGTGGACGCCGACCTGCTGGTCCAGCGCCAGCTGGAATTCAAGATCGGGTCGGAGCCGATGAAGATCTCGGGGATTTACCTGATCGACCAGGAGAAGTTCAATCAATTGCCGGAGGAGACCTTCAGTGATTTTCGCAAGCGCGGCTTGCTTGCTCCGATCTATGCCCACCTGATTTCGCTCAACCAAATGCCGCGCCTGCTGCGAATGAGGGTCGCCAGCCGCCAACAACCAGAATCCTGAGTGCTACCGCCGCCGGGATTTTCCGGCGGCACCGATTCCGAAAGTGCCCTGGCGAATACTGGCGACGCGGTGATAAAGGCGCGGAATCCAGGTCTGGCTACCTGCGCCAAATACCCCTATAATGCGCGCCCGTTTAACCCCGGCACCCGCCTCACTCCCTGCATCGCTCCAAGGACATTGGATATTGCCCGGCCCAGGCCAATGCCCAACATTAAGGCCATCCCATGTCTGCGCCAGAACACAAACCCGCAATCACCAGCTTTACCGAACTGGCGCTCGCCGATCCGGTGCTCAAGGCGATCCAGAAGGTCGGCTATGAACAACCCTCACCCATCCAGGCCGCCTGCATACCGCACCTGTTGCATGGCGACGACCTGCTGGGTACTGCGCAAACCGGTACCGGCAAAACCGCTGCCTTTGCGTTGCCGCTATTGTCCAGGCTCGACCTGACACGGAAGCAGCCGCAGATACTGGTCCTGGCGCCCACTCGCGAGCTTGCGATCCAGGTGGCCGAAGCATTCCAGCGCTACGCTTGCAACCTCAAGGGTTTTCATGTTTTGCCCATCTATGGCGGCCAGGACTACACCACCCAGTTGCGACAACTGAAACGCGGTCCGCAGGTCATCGTCGGCACCCCTGGCAGGGTGATGGATCACCTGCGCCGCGGCAGTCTCAATCTCGAAGGCATAGCCGCCCTGGTGCTGGACGAAGCCGATGAAATGCTGCGCATGGGCTTTATCGACGATGTCGAGTGGATCCTGGAGCACACGCCCAAGGAGCGTCAGACCGCGCTGTTCTCCGCGACCATGCCCAAAGAAATCCGCAAGGTAGCCAACAAGTACCTGGTCAATCCGCAGGAAGTGCGAATCGATTCCCAAACCACCACCGGGGAGAACATTGAGCAGTGTTACTGGATGGTAAGGGGCACCAATAAGCTGGACGCCCTCACCCGCATTCTGGAAGTCGAGCCCTTCGACGCCATGCTGATCTTCGTGCGTACCAAAACCGCCACCGTGGAACTGGCGGAAAAACTGGAGGCGCGGGGTTACTCGGCAGCGGCCATGAACGGCGACATGAACCAGCAACTGCGTGAGCGCACCATTGCTCGCCTGAAGCAGAACAAGCTGGACATCCTGATTGCTACCGACGTCGCCGCCCGTGGCATCGATGTGGAGCGCATCAGCCATGTCGTGAACTATGACATTCCCTACGACAACGAAGCCTATGTGCACCGTATCGGGCGTACCGGGCGAGCCGGGCGCTCGGGTAAGGCCATCCTGTTCGTAGATCCGCGCGAAAAACGGTTGCTCTATTCCCTCGAGCGTACCACACGCCAGCCGCTGGCCCTGATGGAGCTGCCGACCGGGGAAACCATCACCGCCCAGCGCATCGACCAGTTCAAGCAAACCCTGAAGGATACCCTGGCACAACAGGACCTTGGTTTCTTTGACGAAATCCTGGCAGGTTTCAGCCATGAAAATGATGTGGCGCCCGAGGATATCGCCTCCGCGCTCGCCTACCTGGTGCAAAAGACGCGCCCGTTGCAGGTGACCCTGGCGGAGATTAAAGCGCCGAAAGACACAGGTCGGAAGCGGGACCCACGCAGGGAAAACGAACGCGAACGTGGCGACCGCCCCCGCAAACCTCGCACGGGCAAGCCGACGCACCTCGATGCCAATATGGTGCGTTATCGCCTGGAAGTGGGCCGCAATAACGAGGTCGGTCCGGGGGACATCGTTGGTGCGATAGCCAACGAGGCGGGCATCGACAGCAAGCACATTGGCCAAATCAAATTATTCGACGAGTTCGCGACGGTAGACCTGCCGGACGGCATGCCGAAGGAGATTTTTCACCAGCTTCGCGGAGTGTTTGTGCGCGGCAAGAAGCTGAATATCAGCGTCGCCACCAGTGACACCGGACAGCACGATTTTCAGGACCAGGGCGCGCGCCGCGCAAAGCCCGGGGGACGACCAAAGGTCGGTGCCCCCGATCAGGGCGCTGCGCGGTCGAAAGGCAAAGTAAAACGCAAGGCACCGGCGCAACGCAAGCCGAAGAGCTAATGTGCACGCCAGGCATCAAGCGCCAGACTGTCAACGCGCGTTAACCGCTGCTGCTTGCGGTTTGAGTTTTAGCTGCGGAGAGGACTGGCCGCCATATCTCACCGATTGTTGGAATTATCGCCGAGAGATTGTGCGTTGTACGGGGTTTTCCGACGAAGGGGATAGCCGTCGCTAT
The DNA here is from genome assembly GCA_947258895.1 of uncultured Pseudomonadales bacterium. The sequence goes on from CAMYKE010000105.1 coordinate 11,102, forward strand.
AGCCGCAGGAGAAAAATTCCGTACAGCGTGCAAGATCCGGCGAGAAACCAAATAGGCAATTCGC
>CAMYKE010000106.1 GCA_947258895.1 uncultured Pseudomonadales bacterium
GCTTTTGCGGGTCAACTTGCCGACAAGTATGAGAAGTCGGGTTATATCCGCTGGATCAAGAGTGCGGAAATCCTAATTATGGCCCTGGCGGCACTGGCGTTTTTTCTGCAGAGCCTATGGGGGCTGCTGGGCGTTTTGTTCCTCATGGGCGCGCAATCGGCCTTTTTCGGGCCTGTGAAGTATTCGATTATCCCGCAACACCTTGCCGAGGAGGAGCTGGTGTCAGGCAATGCCTTTGTGGAAATGGGTACTTTTCTGGCGATCCTGCTGGGGACTGCCGGGGCCGGACTGTTGATGCTGCTGGAGCAGTCAACCCACTGGGTGGCGTTGCTGGTGTGCACCATCGCCATCCTCGGGCGACTTGCCAGCCAGTGGATTCCGATCGCCGAGGCACAGGATCCCGGGCTGCGCATAGACCTGAACTTTATCCGCCAGGCCGGGCATACCCTGGAGTACGCCGCTCGCTCGCGCACGGTGTTCCTGGCAATCCTGGGAATTTCCTGGTTCTGGTTTCTCGGTGCCTCGTACCTGACCCAGTTACCCAACTATACGATAGAAATCCTGACTTCGCAGAAAAGCGTGGTGACCCTGTTGCTTTGCGTTTTCTCGGTCGGCATTGGTGTCGGCTCCTTGCTCTGTGATCGCCTGTCCGGGCATAAAGTGGAAATCGGTATCGTGCCACTGGGCTCGCTGGGCCTGAGCATCTTTGGCGTGGACCTTTACTTTGCCAGCGATATGCCCACGGTGGAAAACTTGCGCAGCCTGGGTGAGTTTCTCGAGTTGCCCAATGCGCCCCGGGTACTGATCGATATGACGCTGATCGGGGTATCCGGCGGGTTATTCATCGTGCCATTGTACGCCATGGTCCAGCAGCGTACTGCCGCCAAACATCGGGCGCGGGTGATCGCCGCCAATAATATTCTCAATGCACTGTTGATGGTGCTCGCCGCGGTGGTTGGGGGAGTGTTGCTGGGAGTCGCCGAGCTATCGAAAGCACAGTATTTCCTGGTGCTGGCGTTGGCAAACGCGGCGGTCGCATGCTTTATCTATGCCCAGGTGCCGGAATTCACCCTGCGCTTCGTCATCTGGCTGCTCGGCCACAGCCTGTACCGGGTCAGGCACCACCAACTACAGCACATCCCCGAGCGTGGAGCGGCACTGCTGGTGAGTAACCATGTGAGCTACGTCGATGCGCTGCTGCTCGGCGGCGCGATACGTCGTCCGGTGCGTTTCGTGATCCACAAGACGATCTATCAGCTGCCGCTACTGAATTTCGTGTTCAGGGCCGGGCGTACCATTCCGATCGCGTCCCGCAGCGAAGATCCGGAGACCTGCGCGCGCGCGTTTGAACTCATTAGCGAGGCCCTGCAGGCGGGACAACTCGTGGGAATATTCCCGGAGGGCCGCCTGACCCGCAGTGGCGAGCTGGGTGAGTTCAGAAAGGGCATCGAAACCATAGTCCAGCGCGATCCGGTGCCGGTGGTGCCGATGGCACTGCGCGGCCTGTGGGGCAGTTTATTTAGCCATGCCGGCAAGCGCGGGCTGCGCAAATGGCCGCTTCGCATTTTTACGAAGGTAGAACTGGTTGCCGGCGAACCCGTCCCGGCCGGGGAGGCGAACGCGGCGGACCTGGAGCAGCGGGTGCGGGAGCTGCGTGGGGTGGCATGTTGATGCCCGGCTCGAACCGGCCTTCTGGCCATGCTAAAGTGGGCGTAACCCATCTGGAGCCAGGAGGCCCGTCATGAGCAATCACGTTTATAAGTTGGTGGATGTGGTCGGCACGTCTACTGCCGGCCTGGAGGATGCGATCCAGCGTGCGATCAAGACTGCATCGAAAAGCATTGATAATATTGACTGGTTCGAGGTTGCCGAAGTACGCGGCCATGTGGTCGATGGCGACGTCGGGCACTACCAGGTGGTGCTGAAACTCGGGTTTCGCCTGAACGACCAGTAACTACCCCAAGCCTGGCCAATGCAGATGTACCAGCTCACCTGCTACGTTCCGCAAACCCACCTGGAACAAGTGAAAAACGCGATGTTTGCGGCGGGTGGCGGTCGCATCGGCGCATACGACTGCTGCGCCTGGCAAACCCCTGGCGAGGGCCAGTTCAGGCCGTTGGCAGAGAGCAGTCCGTACCTTGGCAACAGCGGTGAGTTGACGCAGGTGGCAGAATACAAGGTGGAGCTGGTGTGCGAGGATGCCGAACTGGAGGCGGTTCTGGAGGCGCTCCTTGCCAGTCACCCGTATGAAGAGCCCGCTTACGCCTACTGGCCTATCAATAGCCGCCAGCCGCCATCGGCGTAGCGGCTCGGGAAGCTATCTGCGCAGCGGCGGCATGTCCTGCATCCGAACCGGAAAGTGGCCTGATTTGCGGTCGGCGAAATAGTGCTCCAGGGTGCGGGCGACCACCGGAAATGCCAGCTCCTGCCACGGAATTTCATGCTCCCCGAACAACCCGACCTCAAGGCTTTCCAGGCCGGCGCCAAATTCGGGTTCGCGCAGGTCTGCCAGGAAAAACATATATACCTGGTTGATATGCGGCAGGTTGAAAAGGGTGTAGATGTCACGGATCGATACTTTTGCAATCGCTTCCTCGCGGGTTTCGCGGATTGCCGCCTCGAGGCTGGTCTCGCCATTTTCCATAAACCCCGCGGGTAACGTCCACAGGCCGTAGCGCGGCTCGATCGCGCGCTTGCAAAGCAGCACCTTGCTTTTATGCACCGGCACGCATCCGGCGATGATGCGGGGATTCTGGTAGTGGATAGTCTGGCAATGATCACATACGAAGCGTTCCCGATCGTCACCCTCGGGTATGCGCCTGATGACCGGTTTTCCGCAGCTGCTACAAAAGTTCATGGTCACCAGTCTAAACCAGGTACGCCGTGAAAATCACCCCCCTGAATGCTGCTGCCGACCTCGTTGCGCTGCAAACCCGCAGTTTCTGTGATCTGCCAAAACAAAAAAACGGGGCGTTTCGCTTGCCGAAAATTTCGGGAACTATACAATGCGCGGCAATTCGCCTTTTCAGCCCGGGTCAGCCATGTCGCAAACCGTTGTTCCTTCACCCTGTGTGGATATCTGCGCACTCAATACAGATGATATTTGTATCGGCTGTTTTCGATCCGGTGATGAAATATCGCTCTGGTGGACAATGAGTGATGCCGAGAAAAGGAGTGTGTACGAGCGTCTTGACCTGCGCCGCTGCACCGGGGAAACGACTGCTGCACACCGCCAATAAAAGAAGGGGGCCCCAGGCCCCCAATTCTTGTCCGCCAAACCCCGGTGCCGGGTGACAGCTCCCTGCAGTGCGGCCCGCCTGCTCTAATTGGTAAATACCGGGGAGAACATCGTCCAGATGATGACGGTCGTGATGATCAGGACCACGGTTATGACCAACGCGATAGTCAAAATTGCGCTGGCGAACAGGTTGGCCCGCTCGCTGGGAATCTGGAACGCGATAGGCACACAGGTATAGAGCAGGTACACCGAATAGGTGGCGGCCACGATGAGGGTCAGCATACCGACCCAAATTACCGGATACAGGCCTACCACGCTGAGAATAAGCAGCGGCGCGCTGATAAAGGTAGCCAATGCAATGCCGTTGACGTCCTTGCTGCCGAGATTGGTATAGGTTTCACGCATCCAGTTGATGGCGAGCCCAACGACCACGATGCCGGTCAAAATTGCAAAATACGCGATGATCACCAGGGGTATGGTGCTGGCGACCGTGAGCTTGGTCACTACACCATCACCTACCCGCCAGCCGACCTGGGTGGCGCCAATGTACCCGCAAAGCGGCGGAATGGCAGCGAGTACCAGCAGGTACCCGGTATACAGAGCAGGGCTGGCAACACGCTTTTCACGTACCGACAGGATTTCCTCCGAAGGATGGGCGAATATGCCCCACACGTGGCTCAGTATCATGGCCTTACTCCTTAGTACACTTGATTGATGCGACTTATTTTACCAGTTTGTTGCTTGCTGTCGAAACACCGGCGGTCGCTATTATAGGGGATAAGCTTGTAATTACGATAATCAATTACAGCAAGCCTTGATTTCCATCAATCAGGCTTGTTCTTTTTCCGGGCGGCTGGGAAACCGGCTGACGCGTGCGGTCTTGATGATATTGTCCTTGGTCTTTACGGTTTCCAGGTAGTAGTTATCCAGCTTGAAAGCGACGTTTGCGTCCGGTATCGATTCGAGTGCCTCAATAATCAGCCCGTTAAGCGTTTTCGGCCCCGAAGTGGGTAATCGCCAGCCCAGGTTTTTATTGATATCGCGAACGCTTGCGGTGCCATCGATAATGTATGAGCCGTCTTCCTGCGGATGAATCTCCTTGTTGCTGGCCGCGGCATCGGTCGTAAATTCACCGACGATCTCTTCGAGAATGTCCTCCAGTGTCGCCAGGCCCTGGATCTCTCCGTACTCGTCGACGACCAGGCCGATGCGCAGTTTTTCGCGTTGGAAATTCAACAGCTGATTGTTCAGCGCGGTGCTTTCCGGGATAAAATAGGGTTCCTGCGATGCCTGCACCAGCGCCGCCCTGGAAAATTCCCCGTGACTGAGGAACTGTGCCGCCTTGCGCATATGCAGCAGCCCGGAGATATTATTGATATCGCTCTTGTAGACTGGCAGCCAGGTGTGTTGGCTGGTCTTGAGCTGTTCAATGATTCCGTCGAGGTCGTCTTCCAGGTCAATCCCGATGATTTCATTGCGCGGCACCATGATATCCTCGATGGTTACCTTTTCCAGGTCAAGAATACTGATCAGCATGTTGCGGTGCTTCTTGGGGATCAACGCGCCCGCTTCATTTACAATCCCGCGCAGTTCTTCGCGACTGAGTTGTTCGGCGCGTTCGTCGTCTATCCGTACCCCGAACACCCGCAGGATACGGTTGCAGATAAAATTGACCAGCCATACCAGGGGATACAGAATCAGTAGTAGCGGCCGCAGTACATAAACTGCGGGGAACGCAATGCGCTCGGGATGCAGCGCCGCCACGGTTTTGGGAGTGACTTCCGCGAATATCAGGATTATCAGGGTCAGACCGCCGGTGGCAATCGCGATCCCGGCGTCTCCCCAAATGCGAATTGCGATAACGGTCGAGATCGCGGACGCCGCAATATTGACAAAATTATTGCCAATCAGGATCAACCCGATCAGGCGGTCCGGACGACGCAGCAACTGCTCGGCCAGCTTGGCGCTTCGGTGGTGGTTCTTGGCAAGGTGGCGCAGACGATAGCGATTGAGGGCCATCATGCTCGTTTCCGAGCTGGAGAAAAATCCGGAGAGGAGAATCAGGGCAAGCAATACTGATATCAGTACACTGAGGGGGACGGCGTCCAAGGACTAATACTCTATCATTGTCGGCTCACCTTTTTATTCCCTTGCCTCTGGAAAGTCAAGACTACTGATTGCTGCCGGTTTGCAGGATGATCTCCAACACCATCTTGGTACCGAAATAGGCCAGCACCAACAGCAGGTAGCCGCCGATAGTGAAGCGGATGGCGAGGGTGCCGCGCCAGCCGAGTCGATAGCGGCCCAGCAACAGCGTCGAAAAGATGATCCAGGCGAAGATCGACAGCAGGGTCTTGTGGGCGAGATGCTGGGCGAACATATCCTCGATAAAGATCATTCCACTCAGGATGGCCGCGGTCAGGAACAGGACGCCCACCCATATCAACTGGAACAGGATCTTTTCCATCAGTTGCAATGGTGGCAAGTGCATGATCATGCCGCCCACCAGCTGGTGTCTCAAATGGTGATCCTGGATGGCGAGCAACCCTGCCTGCACGGCGGCAATGGTGAGCACGCTGTAGGCAAGCAGGGAAAGTAAAATATGGGCGGCGATACTGGTAGCTGTAACGGGCCTGGCAAGTTC
>CAMYKE010000107.1 GCA_947258895.1 uncultured Pseudomonadales bacterium
TACCGCAAAACGGTTGCTCAATCGCCACCGCCATGCACCACCGAGAGCGACCGCACTACCTCTCGCAAGTCACAACTCGCTGTGAACAGGATACCAGTGTTGCTGCGTGAAACATTGATCTGGCGCATGAATTCGCAGCTCGGTGCGCTAGCCCGCATCTGTCACCGATTGGCGCGTAAAATGGCGAGCCGGTTGGTGCGCAAATCGCGCGAAAGGCGCGCAATCCATAGCCGTAGCTATGGGTAAGCGGGTCTCGTAGTGAAAAGTGTGATGAGATGCGTGCCGAGCGGCCGCCAGTGCGCGCCAAAGCATATTTAGCAGGCTGTAAATTTCCGGCTTCAAGAAAATGCCTGTTCTCATGGATTATTCTCAGGTTTGATGCTGTATCGGTGACTGATGCGGACTAGCCGAGCACTCCCTGCAGGGTAACGCCGGCTGCCCGCAACCTTAAAAATCGGGTTCCTGGTTGTTCTGTATCAATTTCGCCGATCCCGCCAATTCGGATAATAAAGTGAGAACGGCAGGAAAAGGAGGGCAGGCTTTGACTGTACGCTACGCACCTAAAAAGCTCGAGGCCAGACAACCCCGTTATCAATCCGCGCGAGAAAACCGTCTTGCCAGCAGATTAAAGAGGTTACTCGAGCCACCCGCCATCCAGCTCAATGGACCCAATCCCTGGGATCCGCAGTTCCATGATCCTGGCGCCATTATTGACATTGTGTCACGCGGCAGCCTGGGTTTAGGTGAGACCTATATGGAGGCCAGCTGGGACTGCCAGAGGCTGGACGAAATGATTTCCCGCGCGCTAGCCGGTAATATCGATTTGCAGCTCAACTACAACAGGCCCGCCCTGCTGTTGCTGTAATTCAGGGCGCGACTACTCAACCTGCAAAAACAGCGGCACGCACCAGGTCGCCGAGCAGCATTACGACATCGGCAACGATCTCTATCGCGCGATGCTGGGTTCATCGATGACCTGTTCATGCGGCTACTGGAAAGATGCAGGGGATCTGCAACAGGCGCAAATCAATAAACTGGACCTGTTGTGCAGGAAACTTGACCTGCGGCCCGGCGACCGGCTAGTGGATATCGGCTGCGGCTGGGGAAGCCTGGCCCGGCACGCTGCCAGGAACTATGGTGCACAGGTAACTGAGATCAAGTGTCCGGAAACCCGGCTTGATAAATACCCGAACAACGTGAGCGCCCCGGTTTGCCAGTTGCTACAGGGCCGCAAGGTCAAATTCCGCAATGACATGCCCACGCTGCAGCGGACCATGCATGTTGGCAGATTTCGCTACTTGCACCCCGCTGAAATGCGTATACTGTGAATATGCGAACGAGCTGGCCGCGCATCTCCCCAAAGCGGTGCCACAGCACCTTAACCGCGTTACAATGAAACCAGACAACAACGGGGAAACGTGTGGCGATGACGCATGAAGTGCCGCCGGAACTAAAATACCTGCAGCAGCGTATCGGCCGGGTTCACCTTCGCCAACGACTCGGCATCGAACGGGTGAGCGAAGCGCGGGTATTCGGGCAGGGACGAAACTTCTTCCATATCGAGAACTGGACGCCCGGCCATCACCTGATAAAGCTTTGCCTGCAACTCACCGGCCTCTACTCCCGCGGCAAACGCAATGTCCGCGCCATCGAGATCACCCACAATGACCTTCACCTGTCGCATTTGCCCGCAGCATTCGATGGTTACCGGCTGTTGCACATTTCCGATTCGCACCTCGATATGGCGGATGATTTTCCGCATCAGCTAATCGAGGCGGTCCGCCCCCTCGATTATGACATTTGTGTGTGGACCGGCGATTTCCGGGGCTTGACCCATGGTCCACACGATGCGGCGCTGGACGGTTTGCGCCAGGTTCGCACCCACCTGAAGGATCCGATTTATGCCATACTCGGGAATCATGATTCGATCAAGATGGTGCCGGGGATAGAGGCCCTGGATATACGCATGCTGTTGAATGAACACATTCGCCTGGAGCGCGACGGCACGGTAATCTACCTTGCCGGGATCGACGACCCGCACTATTTTCGGGTCGATAATTTCGACAAGGCGGCCAATGACATACCCGAAGACGCGGTTTCGATTCTGCTGGCCCATACACCGGAGGTGTACCGGCTTTGCGCGTTTGCCGCGTTCGACGTAATGCTTTGCGGCCACACCCATGGCGGGCAGATCTGTTTACCGGGGGGAATACCCCTGTTTCTGAATATCCGCTGCCCGCGACGCTATGGTTCCGGGGCCTGGCACTACCAGCAGTTGCAAGGCTACACCTCTCGAGGCTCCGGGGCATCGGTCGTTGACTCACGCTTCAACTGCGCACCTGAAATCACGATTCACCACCTGCGCCGCACCCCCGATTCGTCCGCAGCCATAACCCATTGACGCATCAGACAACGAGTCTGTATCGAAAATATGTGAAGTGAATCAAATACTAGACAGGTCAAAACATATCAGCCCGCATCCGTCACCGATTGACGTGTAAGATGGCTAGTCGGTCGGTGCGCAGATCGCGCGAAAGGCGCGCAATCCATAGCCGTAGCTATGGGTAAGCGGCTCTCGCAGTGAACAGTGCGCTGAAATGCTGGTTGAGCACCGTACAAACACGGCAAAGCTAACTCAACACACCGCGACTTGCAGGTCTACGGTCAATGCCTGTGTACGCTCCTTGCTCGCGGGCTGGACGCTGCGGCGGTGGTGTATGCGGGTCAACCCCGGCCTCGCTCAACAGCGGCAAGCAACTTCGATAACACCAACTCCGCTACACAAAAGCCGAACACGAGCCCCCAGACCGTCAGGTAGTCGAGTTCAAGAAACGACTGTACCAGCAGCAGAGGCAACAGGGATTCCGGAATCTGATCTACGCCCAACAAATCGCCGTGGGGCGGTATATCGAGGCGGCGTTTGAGAAAACTCGATAAGGTATCCCCCAGCATAGCGCCCAGCCCAACCACCATACCCAGTTCCGCCGGCATTCCCAGCAGTGAGGCAGCCAGGGTGGTCGCAACCAGCGCGGCGATCACGCCCCGAAACGTCTTGCGAGGCCCAAGCAACGCCCGACCGTCCGCGAAACTTAGACCGAAGTCGAGGGGCCACGCCAGCCTGTCTCGCAGCGCCAGCCTGGCCAGTACCGGAGCACCGTTCGCGATAATTAGCAGGAGCAGCAGTTGCAAGATGGGCATCCACTACACCATCACTGGCATGCGGTTGCCATAAACCAGACCAGGCGCGGACATTCGGGAGCGCAACGAGATTAGCTTACGCTATGTAACAGCATCTCCAGGCGACCGTCCGCCAGCAACGTGCTGCGATTTACATCGAATCCGCTAAACTGGCGTTGCAGATTTACCAGAGAATGCTGGTGAGTTACCAGTTGTTCTTCATGACGCTGCCGCACGGTTATCCTGTCCTTGCCGGCCAGCCCGTATTGCCGGTTGAGCAGGGTTGTTTTGCTATTGAATACCCCGAAAGCGTGCGCCAATGTCCCTTTGTGGACGAACGGGCGCAGAACTGCGTTGAAAGCAGCCAGTGCAGGCTGGTCCAGGTAATTGAGGAAATCCCAAAACAGGCACAGATCGATTTTGGTATCCGGAGGGAAATGCAGTGCGCGCCGAAAGTGCTTGCTGAGAATAATCTCAGTACCGCTATGCTGCTGATGACGCACAAACCGCTCTGAATAGAGGTCTGCGAAATGCAACCGGCACCGGGATTGGCCAAAGAAATCAACGGTTTCCCGCATCGCCGAACCAACATCCAGCACCGTAAGGCAGGAGCTGACGTCGAGTTGCTCGAAGAGTGAATCGAGCAATTTGCTTTGCAACTCGACGGCATCCGGGATCCCGGAAGTCACATCACGCGGCAACTGGCGTCGTGATGTGACCTTGTGTTTCGCCTTCGCCCCGAATTGCGAGTCGCGACTCAGTGGCGCCGAGGGCATTAGCCGCTTTTGACGCTGGCAGTGGCTTCCGCATTGGCCTTGTCAGCATCGGGCAGGGCTTTTGCAGGTGTTTTGAGCTCTGCCACGGATGATTCAGGAACTGCTTTACCCGCCGGATCCATGTCAATGCTACCCTTGAATTTGGCACCATCTTCCAGGGTGACGCGGGGCGCAATAATGTTGCCCTGAACCTTGCCGGTTTTGGAAATTACGACTTTTTCTTCGCCCGTCATATCTCCATTTACTTCTCCCTCGATCTTGATCACGCTGGCCGTCACATTGGCCCGCACCCGGCCGGATTGACCTATCGTGACGTCCTTGGAACCAAGGTCAACCTTTCCTTCCACCTTGCCCTCGATTACAAGGTTCTCGTCGCCGGAAATATCGCCCTTGATGATAATCGTTGATCCGATCATAGCTGTTGTCCTCACATTGGTTATTGGTGCTGAATTAGATGCTGTCAAACTGGTGCTATCGCCCTCACGGGAAATGGCGCCGGAATCCGTCTTACTCTCCTTGTGCCGTTCAAACATTACTTTACCTCGCTACTTCATGTGTGCAATTGCATTGGCATGGCGTGTTTCGGGAAGCCGGTCGGGCCATGCTAAAACCCCAGTTACCAGTATAGCTAATTTTCGCGGAGCGCCAGCGCGATTTCCCTTAATTTCTTCATTCGCTGAACACATCGCGAAGGAATTGCTCGAGGGCCAGCCAACTGGCCTGATCGGCCGCCTTGTTATACGCCAACGGCAAGCCGAATGTCTCGCCTTTCTGTGTTGCCTCCGGGTTGGTGAACGCATGCTGTGCACCGGGATAGGCAATGAAATTGACGTCCGCACCGGCAGCGCTCATCTCCTGTTTGAATGCCGTGACTTGTGCGGTGGGAACAAACTCATCCTCGGCGCCGTGCAATACCAGTATTTTTGCCTTCACCTCGCCAGGTTGCGCCGGTGACCTGGTGCCGAGGTTTCCATGGAAGCTCGCCACCGCAGCAAGGTCCATACCCGTTCGCGCCATGTGCAACACGATTGCGCCGCCAAAACAGTAGCCAATCGCAGCGATCTCCCCGGGAGCGGTGCTGGGGTGAGTTTCCAGCACACCGCGTGCTGCCTCGAACCGTGCTCGCGCAGTGTCCATGTTTTCAAGCACTTCCATCATAAATTTCTGCGCATCTTCCGGGTGTTCGGCCAGTTTGCCGTCACCGTACATATCGACCGCCAGCGCAGTATAGCCCAGTTCTGCGAGCATCAGCGCGCGATCACGCACATACTGGTTATGACCCCACCATTCGTGCACGACCAGCACTCCGGGGCGACGATCTGTTGCCCCGGCATCGTGGGCCAGAAAGCCGGTAAACTCTACCCCTGCCTGCTTGTAATTCACTTCTTCGCCAACGATATCTCCCGCAATGGCAAGCCCCGGGCTGAGCACCAACCCAAACGCCCACAGCGATACGGCAACGATTGCGGTAGCTAATCTAACCATTGTTAGCCTCCATTTACAGTCACAGCGGTTTGCTACCCGCCGCCGCATTCCTGTGCATAAACAGGGCACCGAGGGGAATATAGCGTTCGCTGTACATGGGATGATCCTGTATCCCGCGACCGACTCCGGAAGGGAGTCGACCCAGGGCCTAAAACATAAATACTGGCGGTTCCGTGCCTCCGGAAATCTCGTTCAGCAAGGTTGACCGGGTTTCGCACTTGCGGACAACGGGCGCGCTGACTTCGATCCTGCCGGATGGTGGAGAGCATTTTAGCAGAATGCCGAAAACCAGTACTACCTACCCAGACGACTTTTTCGTCACCACAACGGTTCCGGCATGATTAGCCGCCATATCTCACCGATTTTTGGAATTATCGCCGAGAGATTGTGCGTTGTACGGGATTTTCCGACGAAGGGGATAGCCGTCGCTATAGCCGCAG
>CAMYKE010000108.1:0-3883 GCA_947258895.1 uncultured Pseudomonadales bacterium
AACGCCGAGTGGCAGGTAGACTGGGACTATAACAAGGACGATCCGAAGCACCTGTTCCGGCCCTGGGGCTTTCAACCCGGCCACCAGACCGAATGGACCAAGTTGCTGGCCATATTGACCCGCTATCACGACGCCGACTGGTTGCTGCCCAAGGCGGAGGAGTTATTCCAGCGCTCCCTGCGCCTCGCCTGGGATGACCAGCACGGCGGCATCTGCTACGGATTCGCGCCGGATGGGTCGGTCTGTGACGGCGACAAGTATTTCTGGGTGCAGGCGGAAACCTTTGCCGCCGCGGCGCAGTTGGCGATCGGCACGGGCAAGGGCGAATACTGGGACTGGTATGACAGAATCTGGGCATACAGCTGGGAGCACATGGTAGACCAGAAGTATGGTGCCTGGTTTCGAATCCTGACCCAGGATAACCGCAAATATGACGACCTGAAGAGCCCCGCCGGCAAGACCGACTATCACACCATGGGTTCCTGCTACGAGGTGTTGCGCTGGATCAAGGACGCCGGCACGGGCTAGCGTGGATGAACGCGGTGGCGTGGCTGCCGCGCTGGCAGCACCTCGGTCAGGCTTCGTAGCAAACGGTATTCTTGCTCCGGGACTTGGCCTGGTAAAGCGCATGGTCCGCCCGGTCAAGGATAGTGAGCCCGGTGTCGCCTTCCCGCGCCAGGGTATAACCCAGGCTGACGGTTATGGGTCTGCCGATCTGGAAATCATGCCGGGCGATCATTAGCCGAACTTTATCGGCCAGCGTATGAGCCGACGCCTGGTCCGGGTCCGCTGAGACAATAATAAATTCCTCGCCGCCCCAGCGGCCGAACAGGTCGTCCTTGCGAATTTCCTTCTTCACCAGTTCGCTCAGTTCAATCAACACCTTGTCGCCACACAGGTGGCCAAACTGGTCATTGACTTCCTTAAAGTCATCGAGGTCGATAATAGTAACCGCAAAGGGCTTGCGCTCTCGATTGAAGCGATTGACCTCATGTTCCAGGAATTCCTGGATGCGATAGCGATTCCACAGTCCCGTCAAGGCGTCGAGCCGATACAGCCGTTCCAGCTCGGCTTTGCGCTCCAGCAACACCTCCTTGAACACCTGCTGCTGGCGTGCGAGCACCGCAATCACGTAGAGCACCAGCGAAAAAACGGCCACGTAGAGCTGCAGCTGCAGCATCTGCAGGTTTGCTTCACCGAATGAGAATGGACCTGACCCACGATAGGTGGCATAGACTGCGACGGTGGCGACCACCACCTGAACGGAAAATACGGCGCGCTGGCCGTAGTGGACCATCAGCATAAAGAACACGGGCACCAGCATGCTCCCGGCGATTATCCACCAATGATGGATTACCAGCGCGTCGAACACCACGGCAGTAAACAGTGCAAAAAACACCATCGTACCCAGCATGACCGGCAGCGCATGGCGTTGCTTGAATGCCGGTTTGCGCAGCCACGAGAGCAGCAACGGGGCGAACAGCAGGGCGCCGACGCCATCGCCGATTAACCAGGTTGAGAATGCATAGCCAAACTCGCTGGCCGGGAGAAAGCCGCAGATCACCAGGCCGGTGACACCAAATAGCGCCGAACAGAAGGGACCGATAAAAACGCCGAACAGCACCAGGGTGCTGAACTGCTGTAGCGAGGTGATAGGGTAGCGGGTGCCGGTCAGCGCCAAAATTATCTGCGCCATGCCGACAATGCAGATGACATCACCTACCCCGTTCAGAAGCCCCGCCGCGATGGCGGCCAAGCTGGCACCCAGGGATTCAAAAGTGAAGTAGGCCCATACGTTACCGAGAGCAGCGCCCAGGAAAACACCAAGCCAGATTTTTGGGCCCAAGTGCAGGGCAAGCGCCAGGAACAGGCCAGATGGAATCCACACCGGGGTGATATTTGCCGGCATAATCGCAAAAACCTGGCCGACGCGTGCAAAAGCTATGTAGCCAATTGCGACTAACAGGGTAAGCGCTATGTCCTGGCGGCAGCGCTCCAGCGGCACGAAAACCTGTTGCAGCGATGAAGATCGTATTGCCTTGCTTACCATAGATAATGCCGCTTGCGTGGTGTAGGTTGGTGAGCCCGACAGAGAGTGACAGGCGCCTCTGCTCCTGTCAATGCCAGACGACGCGAGTTGTGGCCTGGCAGCATTCACAACGTCGTGACCTTCCTGTAAGAAGCATAGCCGCAAATGCCTGAAATGCTATTACTTTTGGGTCATTCATATCATATGGGCCGAGGCGCCGGGTGCCTGAGGTGAACCGCTGCGGCGTGGTTCGCGTATGAGGCGGGTACGTGCTGCGCGGTCTTTTCCACTGTTTGTGGAGCGTCCAGCCGCCTGGCCGCGATCCGAACCGTTATCTTAATCCACAGGAAATGCTATCAAATGAATCTGGTCTGGCTGCGAAATGACTTGCGAGCAGAGGACAACCCCGCCCTGTGGCACGCCTGTGCAGATGGCCCCACACTCTGCGTTTTTGCGCTGACGCCCGGGCAGTGGCGGGAACACCATGATGCGCCCGCTAAAATAAGTTTCCTGCTCGCCCAGCTCGAGAGCCTGGCAGCGGAGTTGCGGGCGCTGAAAATTCCCCTGAAACTGATCCGGCGCGATCGCTTCGACGAGCTGCCGGACGCGTTCGCCACGGCCTGCCCGGACTGGGGCGTGCGCAAGCTCTGGTTTAACCGGGAATTGCCCCTCAACGAACAGCGCCGTGACGACGCGGTCCAGAGTGCAATGCAGGAGGCGGGCGTCGACGTCCGGGTTTGTGACGCAGACCTCATCCACAATCCGGGTACCGTGCTTACCGGGTCCGGAGCCGTCTACCAGGTGTTTACTCCGTTTTACAAGCGCTGGTTGGCCCTGCTGCCCGAGGCCCGGCTGGAGCCGCTCGACGCCCCGCAGGCGCAACAATACGTAGCGCTGGACAGCGACAGCGTTCCGGCACATTTAGACGGCTTGGAGCCGGGTCATCGCTCGGACCTGTGGCCGGTGGGCGCCGAGGCCGCTTCCACAATGCTGCATACGTTCCTCGCGCGTCGGCATGCTGCCTATGCTGAACAGCGGGATTTCCCCGGCAACGCCGGCACCAGCACCCTTTCTCCGTATCTGACGGCAGGCGTGCTGAGCATCCGCCAGTGCATTCGCGCACTGCGTGCCACGGAGCTTGAGGGTAGTTGGGAAAACAGTGAATGGCTGGCGGAGCTGGTGTGGCGGGAATTTTACCGGCACCTGATGGCGGCACGTCCCGAATTAAGTATGGGCAAGGACTTTAAGCCGTTCACCGGACCCTCACCCTGGCAGAGCAATGAGCAGGGCTGGCAGGCCTGGTGCGATGGACAAACCGGCTTTCCGCTAGTTGACGCCGCCATGCGCCAGTTGAACCAGACTGGCTGGATGCACAATCGTCTGCGCATGGTCACCGCTACCTTCCTGACCAAGCTGTTGCTGATCGACTGGCGCCGGGGCGAACAGTATTTCATGGAACATTTGCTCGATGGCGACTTCGCTTCCAATAACGGCGGTTGGCAATGGGCCTCCTCGACCGGTGCCGACGCGGCACCTTATTTCAGGATTTTTAACCCCCTGCGGCAATCGCAGCGTTTCGACGCGCAGGGCAAGTTCATCAAGCGTTTCGTGCCGGAATTGAGCGACCTCGGTGCCCGCCAGATCCATGACCCGGACGCTACCGCGCGGCGCCAGACCGGCTATCCAGAGCCGGTAATCGATTATGCTGCGGCCCGGAAACAGGCGCTGGAGCGGTTTGAGGCCGCGCGCGCCTAACCGCCATATCTCACCGATTCGGCGATCCAATGCCCAGAAGCCTTGTCAGTACAGTGCGAATTGCCTATTTGGTTTCTCGCCGGATCTTGCACGCTGTAC
>CAMYKE010000108.1:3906-7882 GCA_947258895.1 uncultured Pseudomonadales bacterium
AGTGCGAATTGCCTATTTGGTTTCTCGCCGGATCTTGCACGCTGTACGGAATTTTTCTCCTGCGGCTATAGCGACGGCTATCCCCTTCGTCGGAAAATCTCGTACACCGCACAAGCTCTCGGCGATAATTCCAAAAATCGGTAAAATATGCCGGTTAAGGCTTCTCAAAGAGTTTCTGGCCGCCAGGGGCGAAAAAAAAGGCGCAGTCGAGTCACGAGGGCGTGAGAAAGGGCGGCTGCGCCGGGCAGAGCGAGTGATTGGGTCGTGCTTACCCATGGTAGCGGCCGGAGGCCGCGATTCTTTAATAACTTTTCATTATTTAACTAAGCGCGCAGCGAAGTCGGCGAGCGGTCAGTCGTCGAGATACTTTTCCGCATCCAGCGCCGCCATGCAGCCCGAGCCCGCGGAGGTAATGGCCTGGCGATACACGTGGTCCGCCACATCGCCCGCGGCAAATACGCCGGGAACGCTGGTAGCGGTCGCATTTCCCTCGGTGCCGCTCTCTACCTTGATGTAACCGTTATGCATGTCCAGTTGACCGGCAAATATATCGGTATTGGGCTTGTGGCCGATTGCGATAAATACGCCGTGCACATCCAGCTCCTCGGTCGCATCGGATTGGGTATCCCTGATGCGCAGACCGGTAACGCCGGCATCGTCTCCAAGTACTTCATCGAGCGTGCGGTTTAGAGCCAGGCTGATGTTGCCATTGGCAGCCTTGTCACGAAGCTTGTCCTGCAGGATCTTTTCCGCCCGGAACTTCTCGCGGCGATGCACGAGGGTGACGTGCTCGGCAATATTGGACAGGTAGAGCGCCTCCTCGACCGCAGTATTGCCGCCGCCAATCACCGCCACTTTGCGGCCCTTGTAGAAAAATCCGTCACAGGTAGCGCAAGCACTGACCCCCTTGCCCATAAACGCTTCTTCCGATGGCAGCCCCAGATATTGGGCCGAAGCACCCGTGCAAATAATCAGCGCCTCACAACTATAGGTAGTCCCGGATTCGCCCTGCAACGCAAATGGCCGCTGCCCCAGGTCGACGCTGGCGATATGGTCGAAGCGGATATCGGTATTGAAGCGCTCCGCGTGCTTTTGCATCCGCACCATCAAATCGGGTCCCTGCAGCCCTTCAACATCTCCTGGCCAGTTATCGACGTCGGTGGTGGTGGTCAATTGTCCTCCCATCTCCATGCCGGTAACCAGGACGGGCTCCAGGTTGGCACGCGCGGCGTAAACAGCCGCGGCATAGCCGGCAGGACCTGAGCCCAGGATGATCAATTTGGCCGTTACGTTATCAGTCATAATAGTTCTTTCAAGCGAGCGCGGTTATTGTGAAGCGGGAGTATATCGCGCTTTTTTAAAAGTCGACAACCGGGAATGGGCAGAACTCCGCAATATCTTGCAATGGCCGGTGGGTGGAGGTGAACATCTGCCGGGATGCGCCAGGTGTGCACTGGCGACCTAACCCCGCTAAACCCGGCGCGGTCAGGCTTCGCCGCAGAGAAGCCGGCATTCAAATAGCTGATCACGGAATCGGCCGCGGTGCGACTAGCTACGAAGTATAGCCGGTAGCGCTCGAGGGAACTCCCGAGACGCTGCAGATGCCGACTGCTCCTGGCCCGGCTGCTGCCCATAGGGTTATCGATCGCCGGGAAAACGAGTGGCGCCGACGGTCGCAATCCAGGCATACGCGGCCAGTAGTATCACACTGGTTGCCTTGAGTAACAGTATTGGTATTGTTTCACTCCTGGCTATCGCGACAGTATATCTATTCCCTTCAACAGATTAAGGGCTTCGTATAACTGAAAGTCGGTTTCCGCCAGGTGTATCGGTTCCTCGGTCGCTTCGTCTTTGGCGGAGTCCTTCTTACTCCCGGCCGTCTTGTCTTTTTTGGCGGCGTCGCCTTTACCGTTTATCAAGTGCCCGCGGAGGTCGGACTCCTTGAAACGCAGGGATCTTGAGCCGAGGACGCTAACCTTGGCGTTTTCCACCACCAAATCGGGAACGACGCCTTCCGCCTGGATGGAGCGGCCGCTGGGTGTGTAATACAGGGCCGTGGTGAGCTTGAGCGCCCGATCGTTGTTCAGCGGCAATACGGTTTGCACCGAGCCCTTGCCGAAACTCTGGGTACCCAGGATGATTGCCCGCTTGTTGTCCTGCAGCGCGCCGGCCACGATTTCCGATGCGGAAGCCGAGCCCCCGTTGATTAGCACGACAGTGGGCAAGCCATCGCTGGGGTTGTCTTCGGTTGCGTTGTAACGCAGCTCGGAATTTGGCAGGCGACCATTGGTATAGACAATCAGGCCGTCGGTGAGGAACGCGTCGCTGACCTCGACCGCGGCGTTGAGCACGCCGCCGGGATTGTTACGTAAATCCAGTACCAATCCCTTTAGCGGATCGTTTTCCTTGTTAAGTTTTTTCAGCGCGTCGCGCAGATCATCCCCCGTATTTACCTGGAACTGTGAAATTCGGATATAGCCGAAGCCATCGCCGAGGTTGCGGGTCCGGACGCTGGCTACCTTGATCGCTGCGCGGATGATCTCGACGTTCAGGGGGCCTGTCTCGCCTTCGCGTACGATGGTGAGTTCGATGCTGGTTCCGGGCTTGCCGCGCATCAACTCGACGGCATCCTGCAGGGTCATGCCCTTCACCGGTTTTTCATCTATTTTCACGATCAGGTCACGGGGGAGAATCCCGGCTTTGGCGGCGGGCGTGTCATCGATCGGGGCGACAACTTTCACAAACCCGTCCTCCATTTCCACTTCAATTCCGAGCCCCCCGAATTCGCCCTTGGTGTTAACCTGCAGGTCGTCGAAGGCGTCTTTCTCAAGGTAGCTGGAGTGAGGATCGAGACCCTGCAACAGGCCCTGGATGGCGTTCTCGAATAAAGTTTTGTCGTCTACCTCCTCGATGTATGCGCGCTTGATGCGGTCGAAGATCTCCGTGAAGGTTCGCAGGTCGTTCAGGGGTAACAGTCCCTGCGGCTCTTCGTCGGGGGCCACGGTGACGCGATCGGCTCCGGCCGGCTCTGCCAACAGCGGGCCAGTCGCCATAAAAACCAGAATTATTGACGCGAGTGAGGGGCGGAGATACTGCTGGATAAATTGCATAGTTACCTTGGGCTGGATTGATGCCGGCGTGCTGGCCAGCGTGGGCGACATTGTAGTATGAAGCAAAACGTTTGTATTCAGGGAACCTCTGAATAATAAACTAAGACCTCTCTATGGCCTGAAGGTTTTAACGGCAAGGGGGAAGTTGCCTCCAATGCTTATTTCATTTGCAAAGCTGCCAGCACCGCAGATCCGGCCTTTTCCTGCAGATAAGAGGCGTGAGCAGGCGCAGAAGCTTCAGGCCTCGCCGCCATTGGCGCCAAAGCAGGGGGCTTACACGGACTTGCAGGCTCCTCAAGCCAGAGGCGTGCGGTAGTATTCACACGTTTCCTGGTTTCTGACGGGGACAGCGCATTCCAGATCGCTGCTTGTCAGCCCTTTTCAGGACTCCTGGCGTGACTTGCCGGCAGCGACCCACTTCTGGGGATCCTGGGGTTTGCCGTTATGGCGGATTTCAAAATAAAGTCCGCTCTCGGCCTGGCCGCCACTGTTGCCGATTCCAGCGATCACTTCGGCAGGACTGACCCAGTCACCGACATCCTTGAAGAGCACCTGGTTGTGGCCATACAGGCTCATGTAACCATTGCCATGATCGAGAATAATGAGCAACCCGAAACCGCGCAGCCAGTCCGCGAAAATCACGCGGCCATGGTGGATCGCCAGCACCTCCTGGCCTTCGGCGGCGCTGATTAGTACCCCGTTCCAGCGGTTGCCGCTTCGCGTATCCCGGCTCCCGAAGCGCTTTACGAGTTTGCCCTCCGTCGGCCATTGCAGTTGCCCCCTCAGTTGCTGGATCGGGAGCGCGGCATCGGGCAGTTTGAGATTGGCCAGTGATTGCTTTACTTCCTTGAGAAGTTCCTCGAGCT
>CAMYKE010000108.1:7890-14530 GCA_947258895.1 uncultured Pseudomonadales bacterium
TGGTTCCTGAGGGTGATGTTTCGCTCCAGCTTCAGCAATACCTGGCGGCGCGCCTGCTTGCTGTTGCTTAATTCGGCGCGCTTACCCTGGAGTCCCGCCCTGGCCTGCTGCAGGGCGGTGCGCTCGGCGCTGAGCTCCTGTTCCGTTTGCTGCAATTCGGTCATAGTCGCGCTGTATGCTTCAATCTGCCCGATGCGGGCCCGGTTAAAATAATCGTAGTAGTGCATTGTCCGCGATACTTCGTCAGGCCGCTCCAGGTTGAGTAACACCTTAAGGTATTCCTGGCGACCAATGCTATACGCCGCGCGAATTTGTTGGGCCAGGTACACGGCCTGGGTTTGCCTGGCTGCCAGCAGTTCCTCGCGTTGCCGTTGCAGGGTCTCCAGGCGTGCGCCTGCCCGTTTGATTTCCCTGGTCAGGCTGTCGATATTTTTCACGACTCGAGCGACTTTAAGTTCCGCTTCGCGCAGTTCTCCAAGCATGCCGCTGCGGGTATCCCTGGCGCGGGTAAGCCATGACTGCAGCTTGCCAATGCTGCTTTTCAGTGTATCCAGCTTGCCCGCAGTGGCCGTAGTGTCTTCCGCTACCGCCGTTACGGGGGCTGCCAGCAGCCAAGCCGCCAGCAGTGCCAGCGCCATGGCTGGCAGAACAGGGGGTATCATGTGGCAATGGCGCAGGGTAGATGACCATTGCAGTGTGCTGTTTCTCGGCATTGGTTAGCGTTGTCACCCGGAACGAAGCAGGACGCCGGTTTGCGTCTCGACCAATTCTAACTGCAACGCGTCATCTTGACTATCGCGACAGAATTAGATATTTCAGTCACGCGCAGTTGCGGTGTATACTTGCGCCTCTTTTTTCGGGCGAAACGGCAAAGCAAGTCAAGCAATGGATCAGATCATAGAATTTGCGGGCACAACCCGGTTGATTAACCGCGAGAATGCCATCGTGATCGACCTCCGCAGCAAGCAGGAGTTCAACAACGGTCATGTCCTCGACGCCATCAATATTCCGTATGCCAATCTGGCGTCGCGGCTGGCGGAGCTCGACAAGAGCAAAGACAAGCCGGTCATCCTGGTATGCAAGATGGGACAACATTCCCGCGCTGCCTACAAGACCCTGGCGAATGCCGGATTCGGCGACGTCCGGCGCTTGACCGGCGGCATGACAGAGTGGACCGCTGCCAGCCTGCCGCTGGTAAAGGGCTGAACAACCCTCTCATTTCAAACACCGTAACGGGGTAAACATTCGACATGGCAGATAATGAAGCACCCGCCGGCGCTGAAGCCGGCAACACCCAGCAGTTGAGTTTGCAGCGCATTTACATAAAGGATATGTCCTTTGAGTCTCCTCGCTCCCCGAAGGTATTCCTGGATAAAGGCTCACCCCAGGTCAAACTCGATATCGGCAGTGGCGCGCGCAAGTTCGAGGACGAATTATTCGAAGTAGTGCTCACCGCCACAATCACCGCCACCAACGGTGAAGAGACCGTCTACCTGGTAGAGATCCAGCAGGCAGGAGTATTCAACGTGGTGGGTATTGAGGGCGCCGCGTTGGAGAAAGCGTTGAGCACCTTCTGCCCGAATGTGCTGTTTCCTTATCTGCGTGAATCGGTTGATAGCCTGCTGATCAAGGGCAGCTTTCCTCCGCTGCAATTGGCGCCGATGAGCTTTGACGCGATCTATGCGGAGGCCAAGCGGCGCCAGCAAACGGCCGGTGGCAATTCGCAAACGCAACCCGAAGCGCAGTCAGAGCAGGCGGGGACACCGCAAAGCGCGTCCGACTAGGGTTCCAGGGGTTCAAGGGGTTGCGGCGAAGTCCAGTTGGCGCCACGCCTCGAATACTGCAATCGCGACTGTATTGGAAAGATTCAGGCTGCGGCTATTGGCGCGCATCGGGATCTTCAGGCGTTGTCCTGCCGGCAGCGCCGTCAACACCTGCTCCGGTAGCCCCCGCGTCTCCGGGCCAAACAGTAGCGCATCACCCGCCGCAAATTTTGCCTGCGTATAGCAGGTAGTGGCTTTGGTGGTAAATGCATAGATCCGCGACCAGCCCTGTCGCGCGCAACAACTGGCAAAATCCTCGTGCACCCGGACGCTGGCCCACTCGTGGTAGTCGAGGCCTGCGCGACGCAACCGCTTGTCGTCAAACTCAAACCCCAACGGCCGGATTAAATGCAGGCCGCAGCCGGTATTGGCGCACAGGCGGATTATATTGCCGGTATTTGGAGGGATCTCCGGTTGATAAAGGATAACGTCAAACATTGGCGTAATTGCTAAAGTCCAGGCGGCTACGGGCGATAAGCAACATGATAGGCAATCGGCTATTGATTTTCACAGGAAATGTCTCTGCACTCAGCCGCGTCCGAAGCGAGAAAACGCTGAAATTCTCAATTTCTTGTGGAGCACAGACAGGTTTGGGCAGGGAATCCAATCTGGCCGAAAGATTTTGACCGCTAAAATGCGAGGACAACGCTCTGTTAAACAGCCTCAAGAAGAAGAGTCAACCGGGGGGATTGGTTGGCGTTAGCGCTACCCCCGCAGGCATAGCCATCGCGCATAACTCCGCGAATGGTGACGGACACGCCCACCTCCACGCGTGCGACTTCCTTCCCGCGAAAAACTTTTCCAGCCTTGCCGAAGCCCTTTCGGAGGCGATCCGCGAGATGGGCCTGCAGGGCCTGGATGTCAATTATGTGCTGGCACCGCAGCAGTATTCGGTTCTGATGATCGAGGCCCCCCAGGTGCCGGTCGAAGAGATGAAACAGGCGGTCAGGTGGCGCATCAAGGACCTGATCAGTTTTAGTGCCGCTGACGCAGCAGTCGATGTGATCCCGCTTCCCGAAGATGCCTTTCGCAACCGAGCGCGCATGGTTTATGTGGTCGCATCGGAGGCAGCGACCATCGGCGAGGTCGAGGAGTTGATCTCCACAGCGGGCCTGAAGCTGCGATTTGTCGATGTTGCCGAGACAGCGGTAAACAACCTGTTACGCTTCCTGGACCTGGGTGCGCAAGGCCTCGCAATGATTTACCTGGGAGAGCAGGAAGGCGTTATCAACGTCTGCCGCGACCGCGATCTCTATCTGACGCGCCGGCTCAAGGCGCACCGCGAGGCGCTTACCGATCCGGCATTTGTCCATACCAACGCGTTCCAGCATTTGCTGCTCGAGACTCAACGCTCGCTGGATTATTACGAGGCGCAATTGGGGCAGCCGCATGCGACTCAGCTGTGGTTTA
This sequence comes from uncultured Pseudomonadales bacterium, assembly GCA_947258895.1. The sequence continues at coordinate 11,124 of CAMYKE010000108.1, forward strand.
CGCCGCTGGCGAAGGAGGTCGTTCACCTCGCGAATGATTTTGCATCCAACCTGGGCCTGCAGGCCGAGATTATCGATCTTGGAAGCGCCATCGAGGGCGCTGAAGGCATGTCGCGGGAACTCCAGGAACAGTGTGCCGTGGCCATTTCCGCTTCCTTGAGGCCACAGTAGATGCGCCAGCAAATAAATCTCTACGTGGCACCGCCGGAATATCATCCATGGAGCGAATGGCAGCCTTTGCCCCAGGTCGCGATCGGTCTGGTCGCGGTGTTAATGCTGCTTTACGCGCTTGTCGCCTGGCAGCATAACGGGCTCGAGACCGAGTTGGCCGCCGTACAGCAAAAATTTGATAAAACCCAGCAGCAGATGGAGTCGCTCAGGGTAACACTACCTCCGGCAACGCTCGACCCGGCACTACAGGCGGAGGTGCTGGCGCTTGGTGAATCCCTGAGCGCCAGGCAGGCGATGCTGGAAACGCTTGATCTCAAGCAAGTTTCCAACAACAACGGCTTTTCGATTTATCTGGAGGGCCTTGCCCGGCGTACCATAAAAGGGCTGTGGCTGACCAGAATCGAACTTGCTGACGGCGGCGCGAACGTTGGCTTCAGGGGGCAGACTGCGAGGCCTGAATTTGTACCGCGCCTGATTCAAAGCCTTGCCAGTGAAGGCGTCTACAGCGGTACCGAATTTGATGTCTTCAGCATGTCCAATGATCGAAAAAATGGTCATATGGAATTCGAGGTGCGTGTCGATCTGGGAGCTGTTCGCTAATGTCAGTGGCGCAGCATCTCAAGCAAAAGCTCAAGGAGTTGAACAAGCGCGAGCAGTATGTCGTGTTTGCACTGGTACTGGTGATTATCTTCTTCCTCTGGGATCAGCTGTTGTACGCGCCGCTGGAGCGTGATTCCAAACGAATCAAACAGCAGATAGGCGCCCTGGAGAGCAATCGTTCGCGGGTCGCGGCTGATACCGCGACGCTCTTACAGGAGGCGAATACGAGCCCGAACGCGGTGCTACGGCGCGATAAGGAGCGCCTGGAAAAAGCCCTGCGAGCGATCGATACCAGGGTAGCCGGGCTGACGGCGGAGCTTATACCGCCGCGGGAGATGGCCGCGGTGCTCGAAAAGGTATTGCGCCAGGATACCCGGCTTCGGCTGATAAAGGTAACCAACCTGCCAGCGGTTGAATTGACCGCTGCCGCTCTGGCTGGCGAGGCCAGTTCGGACCCCGGTGGTGTGCTCTATCGGCATGGGGTCGAATTGCAGTTGGAGGGTGATTTCTTTGCGACGCTGGGGTACCTGCAAGCGCTGGAGGCGCTGCCGTGGCAGATATTGTGGGGCAGCCTGACCTATGAGGTTGGAACTTTCCCGGGCGCCGCAATCACCCTGCGCCTGAACACCCTGAGCACCAATGCAGGCTGGATCGGGGTATAGACATGCGTAACCAAAGTCTGCTCGGAAGCCCCGGAACACCGCTACTGCTGGTTGCGGTGCTGGCTCTGCTGGCACTTGCCAGGACTTCATCTGCGATTGAGTTTGCAGATCCCACCCGACCAACCTATCTTAACAGTGACGGCGAAGCGCAGCAGGAAAGCGTGCGCAACAAGTACCGCCTGAATTCGATTCTGGTCGGTGAGCACCGCAAACTGGCGATTATTAACGGCCAGCGCGTCAGGGAAGGTGATCGGGTCGGAGACGCCCGGGTCTCTCGAATCAATCAGTCCAGTGTGACGCTGTTGATCCAGGGCGCGACGGTTACTATCGCCCTGTCAGCACATGATATAAAGAGCCAATGAGATGCAAGCAGCGAATGAGTTGGAGCAAAAACAGCCAATGTGGCGGCTAATTATTCTGGCGACGCTAATGAGCGGTGTGATCAGCGGTTGCCAGGTGGTTCGCACGGGACCCACCCTGGACACATCGTCCGCGCAACAAATGGAGCAGGAGCTGGAAAGGGGCCTGGCAAGCAAGCCTGTTACAGCATCGGCGGGGCCTCCGGAAAGTATCAGCGCGGCGTTGCTGCCGCCCCTGGCGGTGGGTACGGCCCCTGCCGACGCGGAGCGCTTTGATATTTCCGTGGAAGAGCTCAACGCCAGTGCATTCTTTTTTAGTCTGGTCAAAGATACTCCGTACAATATCGTCGTGCACCCGGGCGTGACCGGCAATATCAGCCTCGAGTTGAAGGATGTGTCCGTCGACGAGGTCATGCAGATCGTGCGTGACGTCTATGGCTATGCCTATGAACGCAGCGGGCTGCTGTACCAGGTATTGCCGCCGGGTGTGCGAACCCGGATTTTCAAGATCGATTACCTCAATGTGCAGCGCACGGGAATGTCAGAGACCCAGGTCAGCGCCGGCCAGGTTTCCAATGCTGAAAGCTCTCATGCCGGGAGATCCAATGATCTCGATGATGAAAACCTGAGCGACAGGGGTGTCAGTCGGGGAGTGGTCGGGACCCGCGTGCAAACCGCTACCCAGGCCGATTTCTGGTCGGCACTGGCGGAGACACTGAATTTAATTGTTGGTACCCACGGAGAACGTAAGGTCGTGGTGTCGCCGCAGGCCGGTATCGTCGTGGTACGGGCGTTCCCCGATGAACTAATGGCCGTCAAGGAGTTTCTGGACAAGGCCGAATTATCGTTGCGCCGCCAGGTTATCCTCGAGGCAAAGATTCTGGAAGTCCAATTGAATGAGGGATTCCAGGCCGGAATTAACTGGTCGGCCGTCGTTGAGGTAGGTCGAGACAAGAGTGTCACGTTCAGCCAGGTTGGCGAGACATTGAACCCGGGCAACCAGATTGGCGGAGTTTTCAGCGCCGCCCTGGACCTGAAAGACTTCGCAGGACTGATCGACCTGCTTGGAACCCAGGGCACGGTCCAGGTATTATCCAGCCCGCGTATTTCCACCGTGAATAACCAGAAAGCGGTCATCAAGGTCGGGCAGGACGAGTTTTTCGTCACCGAGGTCTCCTCGCAAACCACCACCACCACAACTTCGACCACACCAACGGTCGATGTGGAACTGACCCCGTTCTTCTCCGGTATTGCGCTTGACGTGACACCGCAGATCAGCGATTCCGGCGAGATTATCCTGCACATTCACCCCACGGTCAGCGAAGTCGTCGACCAGAGTAAAACCGTTGAGGCGCCCACCGGAACCCTGACCCTGCCACTGGCGCTAAGTACGATTCGCGAATCCGACAGTATTGTGAAGGCCCGTAACGGGCAGGTAGTGGTGATCGGCGGCTTAATGCAGAACACGGCAACGGACGACACGGCGAAGGCACCCTTTCTCGGCGACATACCGCTGCTGGGGAACGCCTTCCGGCAGAAGCGTCAGGAGTCGACCAAAAGCGAGCTGGTGATACTGTTGAAGCCCGTGATTGCCGATGACGCGGCATGGGAAGCGG
>CAMYKE010000109.1 GCA_947258895.1 uncultured Pseudomonadales bacterium
GGTAGGCTTCACCCTGGATGAGCGGTGACAGGTATTGGCGTGCTTTGTCCGTGATATTGAAGCCGTCTGCGGAAATGAAATCGCGCGGCATCATTTTTTCCACGTTGGCGACATCGGCAAGCGCCGCTTCCCCGATACTCCAGCGGTATTCCGCGCCCGGCTCCCGGACAATCACCGGCATCACGGCACGTTTGCCCTGCACAGCGAAATTGACCGCCGCTTCGCCCACCGCATAGGCCTGGTCCACGTCCACCTGTGAAGCGATGTGGCGAGCCGAGCGTTGCAGGTAATCGGCAATCGCATAGTGATACTTGAACCCGGTTTCCTCCCTGACGATCTGGGCCAGGGTCTGGGCGACGCCGCCCAGTTGGGTGTGGCCGAAGGCGTCCTTGGTCCCGGCATCTGCAATGAAGGTTCCATCTTCATACTGGGCGCCTTCCGAGGTGACGATCACGCAATAGCCATGCTCGGCCACACACTCCTTTACGCGGGTGATAAAATTCGCCCTGTCAAAGGGGATTTCGGGAAACAGGATGATGTGCGGTGGATCGCCCGCCTCGGTGGCGGCGAGCCCGCCGGCGGCGGCTATCCATCCCGCATGGCGCCCCATTACCTCAACGATAAAGACCTTGGTCGAGGTTTCATACATCGAGCCAATATCGATACCCGCTTCGAGCACGGCTACCGCCACGTATTTTGCCACGGAACCGAAGCCGGGACTGTTATCGGTGATCGGCAGGTCGTTATCGACGGTCTTGGGCACCGCCGGTGCTCGGAAAAATCCTTGAGTTTGTAGCGACAGGAGCCAAATGCGCCGCCGGGGGTATGCCGCAGTGCGGCGATCGCCGCGTCGGTCTCATGGGAAGTGTCGATGAGATTTTCATGCAATGCCCCCAGAATGCCATTTGCCCCCGCATATACCTTGCCGATGACGTCGGGATATTTGCGTGCGGTTTCGATAACTCCGCAGGCGCTGGCGTTGATGACTGCCGTAACTCCCCCTGACTGCGCGTAAAATGCATTTTTTGCCATCGCTTTACCTAGCCCCCCTGGTTAACGCTATTGGATATTTCGCTCAAAGTGCCCGTCAATACTACTCGATTCTCGAACGGCCTGCATCGCACATCTGCGAAATTTGGGGTTAGTAGTAGTCGCCACAAAGTGGTATAAACAGCGCTGATTCAACAGTCGGCATCGAACATACTTTATGCATATTCACGTTCTCGGAATCTGCGGCACGTTCATGGGTAGCCTGGCCATTCTGGCGAAGGAGCTCGGTTGCGTCGTCAGCGGTTCCGACGCAAATGTCTACCCGCCGATGAGTACGCAGCTGGAGGCGGCGGGAATCGAGTTGATCCAGGGGTATGATGCGAAGCAGCTGGACTGCGGGGCCGATCTCATCGTCGTCGGCAATGCCATGAGCCGCGGTAATCCGGTGATCGAAGCCATGCTCAACCGCGGCTTGCCCTATGTGTCCGGCCCACAGTGGCTGGCCGAGTATGTGCTGCAGGGACGCTGGGTACTGGCCGTTGCCGGAACCCATGGCAAGACCACGACCTCCAGCATGCTGGCCTGGATACTGGAGTCTGCCGGACTCGCGCCGGGATTCCTTATCGGGGGCGTACCCGGCAATTTCGGCATCTCTGCGCGACTCGGGGCGGAGCCGTTCTTCGTCATCGAAGCCGACGAATACGACACGGCGTTTTTTGATAAACGCTCGAAATTTGTACACTACCGGCCGCGCACGGCCATCCTCAACAACCTGGAATTCGATCACGCCGACATATTTGAGGACATCGCGGCGATTCGTAAACAGTTTCATCACCTGGTGCGGATGCTGCCCGGCGAGGGGCTGATCATTGCGCCGCAGGCGGATGAGAATCTTCGCCAGGTGCTGGCGCAGGGTTGTTGGACGCCGACTGAATTTCTGGCCGAGTCCGAGGCGAGCGGTGGCGCAGAATGGAGTGCGCTGTCGCTGCGGGCCGATGCCAGCCGCTTCAAAGTCGTGCACCATGGCGTAATGCAGGGCATCGTCAGTTGGGAACATACCGGCCGCCATAATCGGAACAATGCGCTTGCTGCGATTGCGGCGGCCCGGCACGCGGGGGTACTACCGGAGCACGCCATTGCTGCTCTGTGCGAATTCAAGGGTGTCAAACGGCGTATGGAACGGCTCGGCGAGGTCGACGGGGTAACGGTCTACGATGATTTTGCCCATCACCCGACGGCGATCGCGAGCACCCTCGAAGGCCTGCGCAATCGCGTCGGATCGGCGCGTATTTTTGCCGTGATCGAGCCGGTCTCCAATACCATGCGCATGGGTATTCACAAATCCAGTCTGGGCGCTGCCAGCGCTGCCGCCGATGAGGTGCTCTGGTACCAGGCCCGGGAAGTCGATTGGGATTTCCAGGAGGTGCTGGATGCCAGCCCGCCCGGTGCGCAGCGCTACACGGATCTGGAAGCGATCATCGCTGACCTGTGCCGCAACGCCGGTCCGGGCGATCAGGTGGTGATCATGAGCAACGGCGGCTTTGGTGGTATTCACCAGAAATTGCTCCGGGCGCTGCGGCAGCGTAATGCGAACTAGCCCGGTTTTCCCGCTCAATACCGTGCTGTTCCCGGGCTGCCGCCTGCCACTGCAGATCTTTGAGCAGCGTTATATTTCGATGGTAAAGAACTGTGTGAAACAGGACAGCGGCTTTGCCATCGTGTTGCTTCGTGAAGGCGGCGAGGTCGGGGCGCCGTCTGCCATTCACGAGATTGCTACCTATGGCAAAATCGTCGATTGGACGAGCCTCGAAAACGGCTTGCTGGGGATTACCGTCGAGGGGGAAGAGCGGGTGCGTATCAGGGCAACCCGGTTGCAGCCGGACGACCTGCTGGTGGGTGAACTGGAGAGCCTGCCCGAGCAGGATATACCGAACTCCCGGCAAATTATGGTGTACACACACTTGCTGCAACAACTGCAGGATCACCCCCTCCAGCAACGCACCGGGCTAGAGGTGGATTATTCGAACCCTATTAAGGTGATCTGGGCGCTATGCCAGTTGCTGCCTTTTACCACTGCGCAGCAGCAAACGCTGCTTGACTGCGATGACGCCCGGCAATGTTTGCAGGCGCTGGATGCGATGCTGCGCGAGCTTGAGGGTTGAACGGGGTCGCAGCGCCACGACCACCTGTCAGCCCACGTTGCCGGCAGCGATTAGCCAGCATCCTGCCGCCACTACCAGGGCCAGCCAGAACGACCCGTCCGGGACGATGCTCCGCGTCTGGTGGCGGCCAAAGCTCAGCATGATGAGGCTGCCCAGGGCGAAGCCCGCGACCACGCTGATCAGCACATCGGTAAGCCGGCAACTGCTCTGGTACAGTTGGGCGCTTGTCGTTACCAGTATTGGCAACATCGAAAAGCCGAATATCAACCAGCGCTGGTGGGCACCGATTTCGCGCGCGACAAACGCCGCGCCCAGCATGCACAGTAGCGTGATGCGCATCACGCGGGCATTGGGAAGGAGACTGCCGTCAGCCCCGGCGGCAATCGGCAAGCCGGGCCGCACCGTCGTTTCAGGGAGCCACAGGAACAGTGCCGCTTCCAGCACGAGGATGGCTAACGCACCGTGCAGCGCGGCGGATAGGTGCCGCTTGGTTAGCAGCCACGAGAGCAGCACCAGCACCATCAGGTAACTGCTGTGCGGCGCAGCCAGTGAGTTGGCCGCGGCAAAGAAAGTGGTCAGGAACGGGTGCTGCAGCGCCCGATAAAATTCAGCGTTGGCGCTGGACCCGGGCTTGCAGCAACCTGTAAAGGCGGGAATCGGGACTCAGGTGCCAATGGCTAAGCTTGGCCGTCACCAGGCCGACCCCTAAAAGTGTTACCAGAATCAGGAGCAAGGTGGAAAATTCGGCGGGAAAGCGGGTGCCCCAGCGCAGCGATGCACCGAACACGAAGCCGGGAAGAATATACACCGGCGCCCATCCCAGAGCGGACAGCAGGTTGATCCCCACAAAGCGCGGTGCGGACATGCCCAGCATGCCGGCCACCAAAGGAATCACCGGCCGGACCGGCCCCACAAAGCGCCCGATTACGACACTCTTGCCGCCGTGGCGAGTAATAAAATCCTCCGCATTATTGATCCAGTGGGGGTACCTGGCAAACGGCCAGATCCTGCGGACGCGTTGCTTGAGCGCCTTGCCAAAGAAAAAGCTGATGCAGTCGCCCAGGACCGCGCCGATGAACGCACAGGCCAGCGTCGGCCAGACTCCCAGCGCGCCACTGCCGGCTATGGCGCTGATGCCAAACAGAAATACCACCCCGGGAATCACCACCCCTACCACGGCTACGGATTCCAGGAACGCCACTAACACCAGCGCGACCGCAACCCAATGCTGGTGGACGACAAGCCAGTCGAGGAGCGGTTGAATTTGGCTGAGATCCATGGCGGGCGAGTAACGGTTTCCTGTTACTGAACATTAATGTCCGGGTTCACGGCATGTACCGCAACTGTTTCCTGGACTGCGATCTGGCGTCCCCTAGATCGAGTCGTGCAAGGTCGCGGCATGAGCCGCGTGCGACCATTTATCCCTGAAAATCGACCGGTTGTCCATTTTAAAATGCACGTCGGCCGGGACTCTGCTAAAACTGGATAGCATGAATACTAAAGCCATCGAAATGCGCCGCGCTACGGGGTTTACCCTGATCGAGTTGATGATCACGCTGATTATTGTCGGGATCCTGCTGGGAATCGGGGTGCCGAATTTTACCGAGCTAATCCGCACCAACCAAACGGTCACCCAGACTAATAAATTTACCCGGGATATCAACTACGCCCGTAGCGAAGCAGTGCGGCGCGGGGTCGACGTCGTCGTCTGCAAGAGCAGCAGCGGTGGCGGATGCACGGCGGCCAGCAACTGGAGCAATGGCTGGATCGTGTTCACTGATCTGAACGCGGATAACGTTTTTAATGGAGCCGACGAGCTCCTGCAGGTCGCCGAGGGCCTGGACGCCAACTATACCCTCAGTGCAGGTGGCGCTTTCGCCACCAGTGTTGCCTTCGCCCCGTCAGGCGCGCTGAGCACTGGCATGGCCGCAGATAAATTCACGGTATGCCGGCCGGATGGGGATGAAACGCTGTCCAGGGATATCGATGTCGGTATCACCGGCCGTGTATCAGTGACCATCGCCGACGCCTGTCCCTAACTACCGGAATGATTGAGTTGCACTATGATCTCATGTAAACGCCATCGCAATAGCGGATTTTCACTCTTTGAGTTGCTGATCGCGCTGCTGATTTTGTCTGTCGGGTTACTGGGTCTCGCGACCCTGCAGTCGACTGGCATCCGCAGCAATGACAGCGCCTCGCGGCGTACCGCTGCGACCTTCCTGGTGGCCGATATCGCTGACCGAATGCGCGCCAATATGCGTCTTACGGGTTCCGCCAATGGCCTGGAGACCAATTTCGATGCTCTGGCCAACAGTTACGCGATCGATACTACCGACGGTACTCTTCCGTCTGAGCCAGGCTGTGATGATGATTGTTCCGCTGCGAATCGTCCTGGGCGGGACGCCTATGACTGGGCCGCCAACGTGCAGGCGCAGTTGCCCGGAGGCCGGGCGAGCGTGACCCGCACCGCTGACGCCACTGACCTGTTTCTGGTTACGATCATGTGGGACGACTACCGCACCGGCGCCACCGGCACGGCCTGCGGTGGTGACCCCGAGGTCGACCTGACCTGTTTCCAGACTCTGGTCCAGCCCTAGAAAGCGAATTACTTGTTGGGAACTTACCGCATGCATAAATCAAGCTTTACCGCAGCAACGCCAGACTACCGGGGTTTCAGCCTCGTTGAGTTGATGGTGGCGATGGCGCTGAGCATCGTCTTGCTGGGTGGTGTTATCAGTATTTATACCAATTCGAAACAAACCTATAGCCGTCAGGAGGGCCTGTCTCGCCTGCAGGAGAACGCGCGCTTCGCAATGGATAAGCTGTTCCGCCAGGTCAGCGCCGCGGGTTACCTGGGTTGCCTGCAAACCGTTGGCTCTGGCGACCCATTATCTGAAAAGATTACCAATGTGTTGTCAGACCAGACGGGCTACAACAACTTTGCCCGGCCCATCTTTGGTACAGAAGGGGGAGGCAGCGCACCCGACACCATCACCCTGAGCCGCGCCAATGCGGGTACCGCCGTGTCGTTAACCGCCCCGATGAATAACGGGGTCGATGATCTGGTCCTGAATAGCGCCCAGCTCGGTTATGGCGGTCTGGAACAGGGTGACGTGGTGACGGTAAGCGATTGCTCCCATGCCTCGACCTTTATGATCACCAACTCTCCTTCGGGCAACGGGGTAATTAGTCATGCTACTGGCGTAACAATCGACGGCCAGTCGAATTCCACACTGGATTTGCAGTGGACCTATGGCTCCGATGAAGGCTCAGTCGCGGTCGTGATGGAACTGCAGCCGGGCACGACATCGACCATTTACAGCATTGGCACGAGCGCCGCCGGAACCGCTGCCGGGGGAGCCTGTGGCGCAGCGACGCCGGGCTTTTGCGCGCTGTTCGAGGGCAATAACGAGCTGGTCGAAGGCGTGGAGGACATGCAGGTGGTCTATGGCGTTGACAACGATGGTGACACCCAGGTGGATATCTACCGTAATGCGGGTGCGGTTGGCAACTGGGACAACGTGGTGAGTGTGAAAGTGACCTTGACTGTCAACCAGGTCGAGCGGGTACAGGGCTCGGGCACCGGTGTGACAGATGGCATTGATCGAACCTATGAGCGTGTTTTCCGACTCAGAAGCAGGGGTGCGTAAACCGTGAATACAGCGACAACTAATTTTATTTCCGTTGGCAGAAGCCCGCTACAGCCGCAACGACAGGCCGGAGCGGCGCTGGTGGTCAGCCTGGTTATTTTGCTGGTGCTCACCGTGCTCGGCGTAAACTCCATGCAGTCACTGGTACTGGAGGAACGCATGGCCGGTAATTCACGCCAGGCGATGGTATCCAGCCAGGCTGCAGACATCGCGGTCAGGACGGCGGAGGCCTGGTTGAGCGCAAATTTCAATGCCCTCTCGGATCTCGCCCAGTTTTCCGCGGGGAACGCCGGTTTGTACGCACTAAAATCGACTGCACCGGGTGCGGCCAAGGTACTCAAGCCTGCCGCCAGTGGCCTGGACGATCTTTTCGACAATTCTGACTGGACGGCCGCGAACAGTGTCGCGGTTACCGCGGCCAGTAATTATGATCCGGGTAATGCCAAGGACCAACTGGTCGGCGCCGATCCCCGCTATATCATCGAATATATCGGTCGGGTTGGCCGGCCGCCGCTGGATCCGAATGACCCATCACCGGATACCCGCGACTACGCGTTTCGAATCACCGGTATTGGTTTCGGCGAAGACACCAATGCCCGCTCGCTGGTGCAGAGTACGTTCTTTGTTACCTTGTAAAAATTGCTGGATTTGGCACAGGCGCGCCATGTTACGAGTTTGCCGGCGGCCATTTGAGGAGAAGTAGTATGGGAACCATTAATTTCAGGCTTGTAACCGCCATTGTTGCGGTGAGTTTGCTGGCGGCTAGCCCGCTCAAGGCCGTTGCGGCGCCGGGTGCGATCGCGGATACGCCGCTGTTTCTGTCCTCCACCGTGCAGCCTAACATATTCTTCGCGGTAGATGATTCGGGCAGTATGGACTGGGAAATTCTCCTGTCTAATGGCGCGCAGGCCGCACATGGCGGCGCCTCGAATAGAGACAACCTTGATTTTTCTCCGAACACCTTCGAGGAGGATCGCGAGCATTGCAACGCCTATAATGTAATGGCTTACAATCCCGGCCTGACATACACTCCCTGGGCCGGGGTCGACATCAATGGTGATGATTACCAGGATCAGTCCCTGGGTACCGCTCTGATAGATCCATTTAATCCCGGTTCCGGCACAAGAAACTTGCTGAGTGCCGATGGTACGGGTTTTGCCACCGTCTACGGTATCTGGACGGACCTGGATACGGACGGCGCTTACGACGCGGGTGAGTGTCCGCTGGGACCAGACCCTGCGGCGGGCAGTGGTTATAGTACGCGCGCACCCGGATATACCGATCCGCGCTGGGTTTTCGTGGATACCCTGTCCGCGGCACAACAGACCAACTATGCCAACTGGTTCAGCTATTACCGCAAGCGCGAACTGGTCACCAAGAAGGCACTATCCGAATTGATTATCCGCGCCACTGATCGCATGGGTCTCGGGACGCTGCACAATAATAACAATGTCGGCACACCCATCGCGGATATTGATGACATCAGCACGCCGGTGGACACTACTGCGCAAACTGCCAAAGCCAACCTGCTGCGGCAGCTGTTCCGCATCAATTCAAATGGCGGCACCCCGCTGCGCGAGACGCTCGAGGAAGTGGGGGAATACTTTGCCGGGAATAATCCTGGCGGGCTGTTCGGTGGCGCCAATCCGGATGATCCGATCCTGAGCCTGTCCGAGGGCGGTGCATGCCAGCAAAACTTCGCGGTAATGCTATCGGACGGGTTCTGGAACGGTGATCCGCCAACTGCCGGTAATGCCGATGGTGACAGCAGTTCTACCTGGGATGGCGGCGCCTATGCCGATGCGGTGAACAACACCCTCGCCGATGTGGCAATGACCTATTATGAGATGGATCTCGATACCAACCTTCCCGCACAGGTCAAAGTGGTGCCGGGACGCGATTCGAATACCCAGCAACACTTGAATACCTATACGGTGGCCTTTGGTGTCAACGGCACGTTAACCGCGGACCCGACAGACCCGGCAGCACCTTTTCCCTGGCCGACTCCGGTCGCGGATAATAACACCACCATCGATGACATGCGCCATGCGGCCTACAACGGTCGCGGCATGTTCCTCAGCGCCGGCGATCCACAGGAGTTGATCGACGGTTTGACCGGCGCGATCTCGGATATTTCCAGCGCGACCGGCACGGCGGCTGCGGTATCGTTCAACTCAACGGTGATCGAAGCCGGCAGCCTGGTGTTCCAGGCGAGCTTTAATACCGAGGGCTGGTACGGGGACCTGGAGGCGATCCAGATTGATCCCGATGATCCGTCGATGCAAACCACCGTCTGGCGGGCGGGCGGCAAGCTGGCCAGTCGCAACCTGGCCACCAGTCCCCGCAATATCGTTACCTTCAACGGCACCACGGGTGTTGACTTCGCTTTTCCGGCCGATTATACCAACCCGGGTGCCGATGAACTGGACGACACGCAGGTCCTGGACCTGCTTGTCAATGCCCCGTTCCCCGCCTCTACCAGTGACTCGACAGAAATCGCGGCGAACCAGCAATACGGCGAGGACCTGGTAGCTTTCCTGGCTGGCGATCATAGCAACGAAGCACCCAATGGCCAGGGTTTCCGGGACCGCGATAATCGCCGCCTGGGAGATATTATTCATTCC
>CAMYKE010000110.1 GCA_947258895.1 uncultured Pseudomonadales bacterium
CGGCCGTACCGGCTTATTTACCCGCTTGGGTGGAGGCTCTGGCACTTTATCCGGTACCGCCGGCGGCGCATCGACTCGCGCGCGTTGCTCCGCTATCAGCGGGGTTTTGACCGGCTGTTGTCGGGGCACAGGGGCTGGCACCGGAGCTCGCTCCACCCTCTCCTTCGCCTCTGGCTTTGGTAGAGGCTCTTCCATTGGCTGCGGCGCTGGCATTGGCCGCGGCTCTGGCATTGGCTGCGGCGCTGCGACCTTCGGCCGCTCCGCCCGGAGTTCCCGGTCCAGGGCAGCGCTCTGAACCAGGGAAAAGATAGCTGCCAGGCACAGGCCGAGAATCGCGAAAAAACGCATCACGTCGGTGTGCAAGGTTTCGGTGTCCGCAGATTCTTGCTGCGGATAGCGCCAGTGGAATCTCATCCGCTGTCCTTGTCAGTGGTGTCGGTCTGTCTGTCCAACAGCGATTCGATCCGCCGCAACGCAGCCAGATTTTCGCTGGCGTCGCGCTCAATCGTCCGGATATAGAGTGCGTTCAGTTCCCGGCCCAGCAGGATCGACTTCAGAGTGCGCATTAGATATCCGCCAATGCCCCCGACAATGGTGGTACTCAGGGCCAGCAGGATGCCGCCGTCCACCATGCGCTGCAGCACCGCGAAGGCACCCTGGTTAGCAGCCGCGCCGGGATCGCCCAGGGCGTACAGCAGTGCGTCCCGCATGCCGATGGCGGTCCAGATCACTCCGATTCCGAAAAACAGGCTGGCGCAAAGATCCAGCTGCTGTTCGTGCCGTACCACCTTTTCCAGCTCGGGCGGTTCGACGGCCAGCAGGCGTCGCAGGCGGTTGAGCTGCAGGACGTAGGCGAGCAGCACGGCGGCGAAAGGCAGTACCGAGCCCTGGAGGTTGCGGCTGGCCATGGACCATGCATCATTCAGGACGGGTGCAAGACGACCGTACAGGGTAACCGTACCCTCGGTGCCCAGCCATAGCATCGGCGTCAGCATGGCGGCAAATCCGATGACTGCGCCCCATGCCAGCCCTACGAGGAAACCGCCGCGCGTTGCCCCTGTCGTGATCATGGCGATCACACATCCTGGGTGCAGGCCAATTCGACCGCGTCAAAGACCAGTTTCATATCGCTGTAGTGGCGCTGAGCCTGACGGAAACGGGCCTCGTCATCCAGAATCTCCAGCATTCCCTCGCGCTTGTGAGACAGTTCCTCGCGCATCGCGGCATAGAGATCATTTTTCGCGCGCAGTGATGAACAGCCGCTGCGCGGCTCCGATTTCACCGAATAGAATTCAGGATCGAAGTACTGGCTGAAGAGCTCCTGACCCTGCCGTTTCGAGATAATGCCCAGATCGATAGCCTGCCGGACCAGTTGCGCGAAACGCTCTTCGTTCTCCGGTCCCGGTGAACCTTTGGCCGCGTGCAGGAGCTGTTCCCGGTACTCGCCCCAATAGTAGTGGCAACTGCGGTCTTCCAGGTTGTCCTGGGCCTGGGCAAACAGGCGGTCCACATTGCTGGTGGGCGACAGCCGGCAATGATCAGTAGTGTTAACCTGCTGCTGAGCACAGGCGGCGAGAGTGACGAGCAGGGCCGCGAGGGCGCCGCGAGTCAGGATTTTCAGCATTGTATTCATGATCCGGTTCTCCATTGCGTAGGGGGATTACTTCACCAGCAGGTCGCTATAGGTGTCCAGCTGAGGCGGCGTCTCAAGGCCCACCTCCAGAATATCTTCGCTGCGATCGGTCTCGCCCCAGAGCAGGGTCTTGACGTCGGTCACGGTGGCACTGATTTGGTCGGTGAGTTCACCCCATTCCAGCTCCAGCACCAGCTCGGTGCTCTGGGAGCCGATCTCGGCCTCGATCAGGTCAAGGAAATACAGTGACTGCTTGGAATCGAGATAGATCTGCGAGGCCAGCACCGGCAGGGCGTCCGACTGCCTGCCGCCGCGTTTTACCAGTTCGTAATAGCGCGAGAACATCTTGCTCAGCTTGCCCTGGCGATTACCGCTGGTGCCGGGGTTGTACAGTTTCTGGTTGCTGGCGGAGCGGCCGGCCAAAATGCGCTGCACATCCGCGGGTGTCATCTTGCGCCCGATTTCCGAGCGCAGGCTGGTACCCATGGAGGAGGCGGTGGCGTCCAGGGAGCTGCGCATATCGGGGATGCTTTGCTGCATCACATCAAGCATCCCCTTATAGGTACCGCGTATGGCTTTGCGCAACTGCACGCAGCCCTTGTCTTCGCTGTTTTCACAGTTGGTGCTCTCGTAGGCCTGTTTCTGCTTATCCAGTTTGGCCACCACCTCATACATGCCGTTTTCCATGTCGCGGGCTGCGCGGGAGGTTTCGCTCAGGTTTTCCACCACAGAGGTCGGAAACAGGTTGATCTTCGGCCGGGTCTCACGGGCCTCGTGGGGCAAGGCATGAGCCAGGGTTTGGGTGAGCGCCAGTGCCCAGCCACAGGCCATGGCAGCAGCGCCCTTGTTGGTCATTCGGTTGAGGGGGTGCATGTGGGTTCTCCTATAGATAGAGGTTACTCTCGGCTTGCTGATTCAGGGTTGCGAATCCGGCGGCTCGAAGCGCGTGAAGAGCCGCGCGCCGCTCGGCATCGTTTTCATACAGCAGCACCACGGCGTGATCGCCCAGGGCCTCGCTCTGCTGCTGCAGGTTGAGTTCGGGGAGCTGGTCGCGAAGAAAAGCGAGGTAGTCCCGGGCACGATAGGGCTGGTTGAAAGTCATCACTACCAGATGACCGGCGTCCGGCAGCGCCGGCTTGTCGATGAGCTCGCTGGTGGGGATATGCTCGCGGCCCAGGATACGCTGCAGATGCTGGAAGATGTTCTGGCTGTACCAGCGCGCACCTTCCGGCACACTCCCGGCGCTGATACGGCCGGGGCCGTAATTGTAGGCAGCCACCATCAGGTGGTAGTTGTTATCGTAGCGCTCGGACAGTTCCGTGACATAACGTGCCCCCGCATCCACGTTCGTGCAGGGATCGTACAGGTCCGCTTCCCGGTGAATACCGAGGTGCTTGCTGGTCTGCGGCCAGCGTACCTGCATCAGGCCCACGGCATCGGCAGCAGAACGCGCAGCGGGGTCGAAATTGCTCTCCCCGCTGGCGATTGCCAGCAGCAGAGACTCGGGAAGATCATAGCTGGCCGCCGCCCTTTGGAAACAGGCCCGCCAGGGAAACTCTCCCTCCGGCTCCAGACTATCCTGCTGGTTCGCGTAGGTCGCCCAGCGCTGTTCCAGGCTGGGTGCGGCCATTTCAGCCATTTCAGCCATTTCAGCCATTTCAGCCATTTCAGCCATTTCAGCCACTTCAGCCACTTCAGCCAATTCAGTGACTTTGGCCGGCTCGACAAGGGTACGCTCTGCTGGCGCCACGGATGGGATCGGGTCAGCGGTTGTGGTCAGGGGTTCGGGGCTTGTGGAGCGCGGCGCGTCGGCCACTGGATGCCGGGGCGCCTCGACCACCCCCGCGACTACCCGCTGCGCGCGCGGCACGATTTTTTTCAGATCCTCGTAACTGGCATGCGAGGCGACCTCCTCGATCCGGGCAACCACCTGAGGATGTTGCGCCACCGCGTCCCGCAGGCGTTCGGAAAGCTGCTCCCCGTAGAGCACCGCAAGAATGGCTGCGGTTACGATTCCCAAAATGAATCCGCTCGTGGTAGACATCATGACTCCTCCTTTACATTTCCCAACGTACATAGTCGATCACCTTATGGCCCCGGCTGGAAAACTCCTCAAAGCCATCGAGGTCGAGGAATCCGGCACACTGACGCATGCCATACCAGGGAGTCGGGCGATGTTTGGCGCTGCGGACCACCAGACGGCGAACCACTCTGTCGCCAGCCTCGATGATGCCCTTGAGCGTTCCATAGCGGTCATGCCGGTAGAACCTCGGCCGCGCAACGCAATGATTGAAGTGTCCCCCGGAAAGAAAAAAGGAATACTCGATGGGCCAGTCCGCACGATTGCCGATGGTCAGGGTGACCTCGAGGTCCGCCTTCGAGCCCGGTCGGTCGGTCTGCATGGAGTGAAGCAGTTCTACATCCAGGTACGTCAGGGGTTCGCCCAGGTCCGCGGGCGGCGCGGCCCTTCGCTGGGAGGGTTTTATCTCGGACGGAGGTAAGGGAAAGTCCGCGGCAACCCTTGCGGGCCATTGCAGGCCAGCCACCTTGAAATAGGTAACCGCCTGTACCGGGGCCAGCGTTGAATTGCGCGGTTTTCCCGCAAGCCACAGCTGCCAGGTGTCCTCCATGAAGGGCTCGACACGGACTTCCATGCGGTACTCGGCGCTCTCATCGGCAAAGCCGATCTCGCGGTACGCACCGAGCATATGTCGGCTGGCATTGACGGTGTCTGCAAAAACGGCGGGCAGGGCAGCTTCCCGGGGCCAGTGAAGGCTGAGCCGGGTCCGCACCTGGGGCCGTAAACTGCAGGCCAGTTGCCGACTCAGTTCCTGCGCGGCAGAGGCAACCGCAGACTCCGGCCAGGGGATCGCCAGACTGCCGCCGGCCGGATGGTGTTGAGCCGGTTTCGTTAACTGGGCCCGTTCTTTGGAAGAGAGTCTGCCCCGCCACTGCCAGGAGACTGCCTGTGCCGTCTGGTCGTGCAGGTCGACCAGTGCGATTTCCACTTCGCCGGTGGCGCCTTTTTGTGAATGGGTGCGCACCTGAAGCAGATAATGGGCGAGCGGCTTGGCCTGGCAATCGAGTTCATCGATGGACAAGGGTATCGTCGTGGCGAGCGGCAGTCCCGGATCTGGTTCCACCAGGTGGATGGTTTCCAGGTCAGTGAGATTTTTTACCAGCCGGGCGACGATGGCCTCGCTGAGGGCATCCCCGGACACTCCGGCTATCTGGATCCGCTGCTTGAGGTAGCGGGGATGCTGTCCCAGCATCTCCCGGAGCGCGGGGATGGTTTCCCGGTTCAGCCAGTGCGACACCGAGCCGCTGGAGGCGGCCCTTGCTTCAGAAAACCAGAGCGCCAGCAGGATCAGCATGGCCAGCATACGGGCGGTGGTGGTTTTGTAAGCCTGTTCGCTCATGATTTCTCTACCAGGGACATTTCCTGTTCATGGACCTCCAGCTTACACTCGGGGCCTGAATGAATACTGAACGGAACTGACTAATTTCCCCTCGCAAGTCCTGTCCGCAGTGCGAATCGGCCGGGGTAGTGGCGAGAGAAGTCAGTGGTGGCGCTTGGCGACACCAGGCAGTCGGATTACGAACAGGGCTCCGCCAAGGGCTGAGCTCTGCGTGTGCAGGCTGCCGCCGTAAGCGCTGATAATTTCCGACACAATGGCAAGGCCCAGGCCCTGCCCCAGATTCGCACTGTCCGCGCGGGCGCCGCGCTGCAGGATCTCCTGTTCACAGCCCTTGGGAATGCCATCGCCATCGTCGCCAATGGTGATTCGCAGCCAATCCCGATCATGCTCGACCGCCAGCCCCGCTGTGACCTCGATCCGTGTACGGCAGTACTTGAGCGAATTTTCCAGAACGCTGCCGAACAGATCCTGCAGGTCCCGCTCCTCTCCGTGAAACACAGCGGAGGGCGATATGCTACTGGTGTCGACGACCAGCTCTCCAGCGCCCTCGGCTGCGGCACTGCGCCGCGGCAAACGGCGGTAGGCATCCACGATTCGCTGCAGTACGGGCTGCACCGCGACCGGTTTACCGAGGATATCCGCCCCGTGACCGTCCAGACGGGCTTTGGCCAGTTCGCCCTCGACAATGCCCAACATGCGGGTGACCTGATCCTGGGTCATGGCTCTGAACTCCACGTCCGGGTCTTTGCTGTTGCGGATCAGCATCAGCGGGGTCTTGAGCACGTGAGTCAGGC
>CAMYKE010000111.1 GCA_947258895.1 uncultured Pseudomonadales bacterium
CGCAAACTCTGCGGCGTGTTTCTGGCGCAACGCCTTTTATCCTGCCAGCAAATAAGACATTATTAAGCACCTTTCAGCTCGTGGCCAGTCGGTAAAACATCGTGGCCAGCCAGGGATGCCTGAGACTATCGCTAATCGCAAAGCTGGTACGCAATGCTTCCAGAACAAACAATAAATTTACCCGCTTCCTCCACCGCACGCCTTGACCTGGGCTTGCGGTGGCTCGAGGCCGATGAAAACCGGTTACCTGCCGGTACGGTGGTTTCCTGGGAGGATTTTCTCGCCGTGGCGAAAGGGCTGCCAGCTGCGAAACGGTTGTGGTGGGCGCGCCTGTGGCCGCTCGGGGCAGTGATTGGCGGTATTGGAGCGCTGAGTGGCTTGCTGGTGTGGCCCAACAATAGCGGCGTGCATCTACTGCTTTTTTTGATTGCCTTCTGGCTTACGCCAGTGGCGCTGTTGTTATGGACAGCTGTTTCCGGGTTGTTGCTGGGACGCACGCCCTGGTGGCGCTGGCTGGTTACGACACATTCAGATCCGGTAATCGCGCTATGGTTCGCGCGGCAATCCCTGCTAGCCCAGGCATTGTTTTGCATCAGCGGCCTGGCCTGGCTCTGGCTGATGCTGGCAACCCGGCAGGTGATATTCTACTGGAGTACATCATTTTCCGCGGTATCCGCTCGCATAGACCAGCTCTTCGATTTGCTTGGCCTCGGTCTGCTGGCGGGCCCGTCCGCGCAGGTGATCGGCGCAGCAGAAGCCGGTGCCATTACCGGGTGGGAAAACACGCTATTGACTGATGCCGCAGACTGGGCTGTCTACCTGACCCAGGTAATCGGTCTCTGGGTGGCGTTACCGCTGCTGTTGTTATTGCTCACCTGTCAAATGCTATTGCGCTATCGTCTGGCCCGCTGGCCGAACTGGAATCACCGGTTACGGCTACGTTTTGAGCAGCGCGCGGCGCCAGCGGTGAGCTATCAGGCGCTACAACCCGAACAACCTGCCACCACAAGTTCCGGAAAAAAATTTGCCACGACCACTGCCAAACCCGATACCGCCGGCTTCATCTGGCAGGTCTTTCCGGTTGCAGCGGTACCGGCGGGG
Organism: uncultured Pseudomonadales bacterium; assembly: GCA_947258895.1. The sequence continues at coordinate 1,102 of CAMYKE010000111.1, forward strand.
TCAATCGCCCTGGGCGAGGGCGATTTTAGCGACGATGCGGCAACTCTAGTTGATCATGCGGCGGCCATGACCCACTGGTATGTGGCCGGGTACACGGTTCCCACCGGAGATTTAGCTGACTTGCTGCAGCTGCATCTCTCCAGTGGCGGTGAACCGCAGGTTCAGGTGTTGCCCGGCGCTACAGACTCGGAGCAGCTGGACGCGCTGCAACAAAGCTGGAGCGCATTTCTTGAGCGTAACAGGCTGTCGATCCCGGTGACGATCAACCTGTGGCAAGCCAGCAGCGGTGAATCCGGCTCATGAAGACCTCGGTGGCATACCCTGTCTTTGCCGTGGTGGGTCACCCCAATCAGGGCAAGTCCAGCGTCGTATCTACCCTGGTGCAGGATGATCATATCGCCATTTCACCGGTTAGTGGCACCACCCGGGAAGCGCACAATTATCGCCTGGTCATGGGCGATAATATTCTCTACGAACTGGTCGACACGCCCGGCTTCCAGCGTGCCAGGCAAATACTGGACTGGTGTACCCAGCACAGCAGCAGTGCGGCTGACCGTCCGCAAATGCTGGCCACATTTGTACAACGACACAATGGCGTCGAGCGCTTCGCGGACGATATTGCCTTGTTAACTCCCATTATCGAGGGGGCAGGTATCGTTTATGTGATTGATGCTGACCAGCCCTTTAGCCACGCCTTGGATGCCAAGGCTCGCCCTGATCAACTCCTTTGGCGAGGGGCGTTACGAAACCGAGTGGCGTGCTGCGCTACAGCAATATTTTTCCCTTGTGCGCAGCTTTAACCCGCTGGTCGCCCCCTTCGCGCAACATATCGGTTTACTGACAAGCATGGCGGAAATTCATCCGCCCTGGCGCGAAGGTCTGCAGCGAGGCGCCGAGGCGCTGCAGCAGCAGCGTGAATCCCGTCATCAGCAGGCGGCCGACTATCTGGTGCAGTACCTGCAGGCGGTGCTGCAGTACAAACTACAACTACCCGTGATCGGTGCCAAGGAAGCGATCCGCGACACGGGTTTTAGGGAATACAACCGGGAATTGCAGCGCCGCGAGCGCAACATGCAGCAGAAAATTGCGGCGCTGTACGGGTATCATGAACTCGACTGGGAAAGCGAGTGGCGCGACTTGCAAGCCGCCGATCTGACCGATGCCCACGAATGGCGGGCCTGGGGTTTGCCGCGCCGCCGTTTGGCCTCACTTAGCGCTGCGGCGGGTGCGATGTCAGGTCTTGCTGTGGATGCCGCTGTCGGTGGCTCCTCACTGTTAATGGGCGCCCTCGCTGGGGGTACCCTGGGCGCATTGGCCGGCGGTTTTGCGGGTCGTGATCCACTTACCTTTGAACTGGTATCCAAAGTGCCCGGCTACGAGCAATGGCAGCTTGGACCGGTGGCCAATCTCGAATTTGCTGTGGCTCTCGTGGGCCGCGCATTGCGCAGCTGGTACCAGATCAGGTTACGTAATCACGCCCGGCGCGACGCCCTGATGCTGGAAAGCCAGAATCTGGCGGTATGGCTTGAGGGCCTGCCGCGTAAACAGCAGGTGCAGCTGATGTTCTGGCTGAAAAAGCTTATGAACGCACCGCTAAACGAAAGCCAGCAAAACCAGTTCAGGGTACTGCTGCTGGCGCTGGGAGAACAAATGGATTCTCGAGCCGAAACTTAGGAGTACGCTACCCCGGACAATCCTCGAGTAATGGGAAATACGGGTGTTGAATTGCATCGAAAACTGACCCAGTATAACCCCTCCCTACATAACAAAGCGCAGGGGTAATCAGGAGTGATGGACGTGGCATTAGTAAGTGTAATTTGACGCTGGCATCTACGAAACAGGTTTGGGGTCAGTGAAAAAACTCTAATTTCCGCTTCGAGTCGTCTGCCACCGATCCAGTCTGGATCAGGATGCACCACACCCGCTACTCGTATAAACGGCCGAGAGCCGTCTTTTCTCGCTACCAGATACTGCTTCGCCCCTCCTGCCATCACGCCTTGTAGCACTAGCCGCCATATCTCACCGATTTTTGGAATTATCGCCGAGAGATTGTGCGGTGTACGGGATTTTCCGACGAAGGGGATAGCCGTCGCTATAGCCGCAGNCGTGCAAGATCCGGCGAGAAACCAAATAGGCAATTCGCACTGTACTGACAAGGCTTCTGGGCATTGGATCGCCGAATCGGTGAGATATGGCGGCTAGCACTCGCTTCAGAAGTTACCGGCCTTCAGGTCACGTCGCCACTCATGCCCGTCCGCATTGGCGCCGATGATCTCCGTTACCACTCCGATTGCAGGGCGGGTGTCAAAATAACCGACACGAACAATCGGCAACTTAAACCCCTGAATTTGTGGGTAACCGGCAGCTTCCAGGTGTGCGGCGGCTGCATCATATTCGGATTCGTCGAGCCAATAGGCCACATGTTGAACCGCGTCGCCATGTTGTTTGAGGGACTCCGTAAACATACTTTCACCCGAGACATGTTGGATTAACTCTATCTGCGTGTCGCCTGCATAAGCGATGTACAGGTTAAATACATAATTACCGGGCTTTCCGTTATAGGTGCCTTCAGTATCCGTGGCTGAGAGGTTCTCGAAACGCATGAACTTTTCGATTCCCATAGTCTCTGTAAAAAACTTTTCTGCGGCAGATATGTCTTTTACAACCCAGGCAATCTGGCAGAACGATTTTGCAAGAATGGGGCTTTTCATCTAATTTCTCCTTTTTTGATTGTTCCAGGAATTCCGGCGCCATAAATAACCGTGGGAATCCTGCCTTCGCCCAGCTGAGTTCACCGAACAACAGAACGGCCGGTATCTAATCTTCAGCCTGCAAACGTCNNAATTTGCGAATAGACTGCTTCAAATTGCTATTTCTGTAAGAAGCGGAGTAGCCTGCTTTGCCCGTGTTGCTGGAGTAGCCTCGCCAGATCGATGTTTAGCACCACCCCCACTTCATCACCCGAATCGCCATCGCGCCAAATCACACCCAATGCGGTGTTCTGTATGGGTGTATGTACCAGGACTCCATATCCAATCGAGTCCATTCCTTCTATGTCCGCCAGCGATAACACCGCAGAAACACCCCACCGATTGCTTTGTTTCCCTTCATGCCAGGCCCACTTCTGGTAACCGGCGAGTTCTAACACAATGGCAGCTTCGGCAGAACCTTTACTGGCGGGGGTATCGATCACCTCTACCGCTGGAGAGGGGTGCATAAAGACAATTCGCTCATCCGGAGCTCTGGGAAAATTTTCCTGCCTTGCGGTACTTTTTTGAAATCGCCAGCTATTAACAGCCAATTCCCAGGGATATTGCACGGAGGCTCCGTTCAAATAGGTGTTCCACTCAAGGTCTCGACCGGAGAGAAATTGTTCATTCACTCCGATGATCGGACTTCTATGGGATACAATCAGTTGATCAACGGCCAGGCTGGTACGCAAGACTTTCGCACCAATTGCAACCGCTGTACCGCATTGCAGTCCATCGACATCCGGCTTGCATTGTTGTTCCAGAAATTGACGAGTAGATACCGAGCTCTTGCGCACCTCACCATTCGCCTCATCTGGCACCCAATCGTCAAGTTTTTCAGAAATAGCATCGAAGCGTCCCGTTTCGATATTTCTTGCCAAAAGTTTCAGGTTTTCTGCATGTCGTCCGACCACGCAATCTGGAGTATCCAAATCGCAGATTCTGGAAGGCAAGCCTTCAAACTCCAGGATCATTAGATCCATCAGTTGCCCGCGCGCAATGGCAATTTCAACATCGTCCAGCGATTGCTGAAAAAGTTTTTGGTATTGCGCTTCAATCCCGCTTGAATCTGTATTTCCCAGTATGCAACCAGTGCCTCTCTGCGAATTCAGCACCGCATAGACCGAGGCTGCAGGAATGCCTTGCCCGCGAATCGATTGATTGTAAAACCGGGTACAGGGCTCTTCCGCATAGATATGGATTGCAAAAGTTGCGAGACAACAAATTATAAAGAACCTCATTGATTGCCCCCCGGTACGTTTCCAAGTTGCCCAAAGTACTTGCCTACGACTTCAAACCACGCTGCGGACTTCGAGTCTTTAAAAATTTGTTTTGCCTGATCGAATAGTTGTTGATTGTCAAATTTCGGAAAATTCTCTGCGGCTTCCTTATCAGCATCCGTTATCGAACCTCGACCGAGCATAAGTTCCAGCAACGGTATATGCACCTTCGGGTTTTTTAGATAATTACTGAAACTATGAACGTTGACTTCATGGACATTATCAATTTTTACATTCAGGTAGGTTTTATTTCTTTTCGCCAGGTCCCACTCCGGATTACCAGCGGGATTAAATTTTTCTGAGCTCGCGAACGAATCGAATTTATTATTGACGTTTAAGTAGTGGAAACAGGTGGTCGACGGTTTAATGGTGGTCGGGGGAACTACCAGGCTGTCGTACACGCCGATATCGTTCTCCAGCACTTTACTCACATTCGATACCATTGCCACTACATTTGCGCTAGGGACCATGGCGTCAAGCACCGATATGCCGCCTTCGTTCGGCGTCGTCGAGTCCATGGCATGCAAGACGTCGTGGGTTACCATCGTACCCAGGGAGTGGGCAATTACCGACCAGCTTGTCACCGCGCCGTCGTTAGTCGGTTTGAGTGCCGCAAAAAATTGTTTTGCCACATGCGTTTTTACTCGTTGACGGACGAGGGAGAAAAAGCGATAGAGCACCACATCCACTACATGGGTCCAGGCAAAATTATCATCTTGCCGAGCAGCGCCCTCCAGCCAATTGAACACGTCGTCTACGATTCCGGTGATGGGAACTCCGGTCGATCGAAGTACCACACTTTGTTCAGCCCATCGGCTCAGGAGCGTATCGAAAACACTGTCATAGTTTATGGGCACCACTTCAAAACGCTGATCGAACGGTATGAGGGAGGGTATTTGATAGTTATTATAAATTTGTTCTATTGTATTTTTGGCTGCGTCCGCCCAGCCGGGGTCTGCTAATCCGTTCGAGGTAACATTGTCCCCCATTCCATGCACCAAAAAGAGCACGTGCCTTCTCATTATTCTGAATCCTCCTTACCGTTCTGAGCACAGGCATAATCCCGGAGAAAGCATGAACTCAATTCACAGCTTCGCCGCCTGAATATGCATCCAGTCAAAGTTTCGGGCACGACCAGGACTCACCCGACCCTCGGCTTCCCAGCAGTGCCACCGCTCGCCATAATCCGGTCGAGCAAACCGGGCTCGATCTCTCTCCCAGCGTAACTTAATTCTGTTAGGCCCATAATCCATTGCAATGCCCCAACTGTGCATCAAATGGCGAGTACCTTCCCGCATTTTTCGGCCATTGAAGCAACCACCCCGGTAATTTAGACGTCGTTTCGCGAATCGCATTTTGGCCGCAGCTTGCCAGTACATTTGTAAGTACACGGCCTACACTATCATGGACTTTGGAATGGCATTGGTTACGAGTGACCGCCTTCCTCGTTTTCCACGTTAATCGGTGTGGATAGGGGAGTTCGAGAGCCGCGAGAGAATTTGCGCCATACACCCCATCAACCGGGCCATGATAATGACCTCGCTCGACTAGCTGCTGCTGGACAAATGTTATGACATCCTTCGTGATCACCGCCGATCCCTTTTCAGCTACGCGTTCCACAGGAAGTGGAAGACGGCTACGGCTCACAAATTATTTTGATGTTAGCTTATGCCCATGCCCATTCAAAAGCAACTCTCCCATTGCATTGGTTGAATGGCCATAAAATTCATCGCGCGTGATGGTGCGGTCAATGAAACCCGATGCGGCACAATGCAGTAGCATGAGATCCTGTACACGTCACAGATTTCCACCGGTCCCGGGCGAAACACGCATGCGACTCGGTCCGGCCGGGTAATCGCACTTCTGCACAAAATCTGGTGCTGCGCAAACGACAAGTCGAGCACTGCAGATAATGACTATACCCGCTCGACCAGCCACAGCGTGGCGAGCACGGCGGCGGCATACGAGCCTCCCCGCAATAGCATCGGTTGAAAAAAGCGTGTGGCGCGCAGCCAGTACAGGAGCGGAAAAACCAGCAGCACAATGGCCAGTTGGCCGGCTTCCACCCCCAGATTGAAGCTCAACAGGGCCAGGGCGAGCGCCTCGCGCGGCAGCCCGAGGTCGGACAGTGCACCCGCAAAACCGAAGCCGTGCAGCAGTCCAAACAGAAATGCGAGCAGCCACCGTGATTGTAAAAACATCGGTCGAAGATTATTCAGCGAGGCCGCGATCACCGACAGGGCGATCGCAGCTTCCACCAGCCGGGACGGCAGGGTCACCCATTGCAGCACCGCCAGGGAGAGGGTGATGGAATGCGCCAGGGTGAATGCGGTAACCGTTTTCACCGTATCCAGTAACGCCGGTTTGAGTCCGTTGGCCGATACCCAGCGCTTGCCGCGATAAACCAGTACCGCCGGCAGCAACAGCGTGAGCAGAAACAGGATATGGTCGGTACCGCTCCAGATATGCCGCACGCCCTCGGTCCAGTAGTCCCGCCATCGCGAGCTGGAACTGCCGGGGTGAGGCGACAGCGTCAGTTGACGGCGTTCAGGGGAGAGTACCGCCGTTTCGGTGCCGCCGGAGTAGGACAAGTTGACCAACCCGCGATGGGTGGGGTCGAGGTCGAAAAAGAGATGATATTCAAGGCGGGCGGGGGACGCCCCTTGCGGGCATTCGATCGAGAACTCCAATACCGAGTAGCCCCCGTCGCTGTGACGATCCACCAGCTGCGCGGTTGGCGTGGCTAAGCAGGGTTCGCTGCCCGATGTGATCGTCAGACGGGACAGGGCATAGGTGGCGATCGCGGGGTGATGTGGCTGCAGTTCGCCCCAGGTGATGGCGCCGTCCCCATTGCTGTCGAGATCCAGCGCGAAATCCAGATCCAGCAGCGCGATATCCCATTGCCCGTGGGGCGCAGGGCTGTCCAGAAAAAGGCGCAGGTAACTGTCGCTCGAGGTGTGTGCCCAGGCCGCCACTGGCAACACCAGGTACAATAGCAGTGGCGGCAGCCGCTTCACCCTTCACTCTCCCGCAGACGTTTCGCCAGCGTTTCGATGAACACATCTTCGAGCCCGGTGCTTGCTACCCAGCCGAGTACCGGGTTCGCCTTCTTCGGCTGACCCGCTTGCAATGCCGTTTCCAGCACCAGCCGAACATCGGCAGGCTCACGCTGCTGCCGCCAGTTGCGCAATGCGAGGTCCAGGGCCTCGGACGGCCGCTCGAGCAGGTTCAGCGCAACGCGCGCCTCCAGTGCCAGGTGCGAATGGTCTCCGCGCCTGTGTGCAGACTGCAGGCGTGACTGCAGATCTGCAGCATGATACCGGTATTTTTAAGACGCCAGTTGCCGATCCGCCAGTACGCGGCGCATCAGCAGGGCAGTGGGGAGACTGTTCGCATCGCGAAGGTCGCTCGTATGCAGCAGCGTCACGACCTCGGCCGCGCGCCGCTGATGCAACAGCAGGTCGGCGTAGGCAGCGAGCAGGTAATGATCGCGGGGGTTGATTGACAGGGCTTCCTGAAAATGCTGTTCGGCCCGGGTATGCCAGCCAAGGCGAACCGCAATGTCCGCCAGGACCGTGAGCGCCCAGAGCCGCTCGCCGGGTTCGGATTGAATGCTATCCCGCACGGCCTGCAGCAGCAGGCGATAGCTGTCCCGGGCCCGTCCGCTGAGGCTGGCTACGCTGCTGGTGCAGGCGGTGGCTACCAGGGTGCTGGCCAAGCGCAGCAGCGGCACGCAACTGGCCAGCGCCTGCCGATACTCACCGCGTACCTGCAGGATCACCGCCTGAGTCAGCCAGGCTTGCGCGTGCTGCGGCTTTTGTTCGAGTAATTGCTGGAGGTCACGGAGCGCGCTGTCGAACTGGTGGCGATTCTGGCGAATGTTTGCGCGCAGCAACAGGATTTCCGCCGGTGGATTCTGCAGCGCCCACCAGGGCCGCAGTACCGCCTGAGCATGCCCGTAGTGGCGGGGATTGCTCAGCGCGCGGCCACGTTCGATGTAGTGCCTCGCCAGGGACACCGCCTGTTGCAGGTCAAAACGATTTGCTGCGAGGGCGGCGTGCCGCCGGCGTCGTTCGGCGGACCACCCGCTGCTCCCCGTGGGCAGGCGCGCCAGGATCTCGTCCTCGCTGGAGGGTACGTAAGGCGCCGCCCAGGCCCACGCTGTGCAGCATAGCAGCAGGCAGGCAGCGGCGCCTTGCGCGCATTTCAACATGACGGCCGGGCCCCGATCAACTGCAGGGGTTAGCCCCGGATTCGTCGCAATCGACATGGCGCCGGTTGCGGCCGTCATGCGGGGTCGGCAGAAACGGGAAGATAGTGTAAATACCGTTCGGTGTAATATTGGAACTACGGGCATCCGTGTTGAAGTTGACGCCGTCGCCGAGCCTCGGCACCGGCCCCAGCACGATTCCCGCCACGACTCGCAGAACGACATCCGTGACATCGTCATTGGGGCGTCGGCCGTTGGGGAACCCGGCCGCATCGCCACCGATCACACCGAGCCGGTTCTGGGCATCCGGTTGCGTGGGCGTGACCCCCAGGTTCAGGCGTATCAGTTCTGCGCAACGATCGGCACCGTTGCAGACGGTCGGATCCTGGTTCGGGTACTTCAGCAGCGCTTTGACCACATCGGTTCCGATAAAACGCTGCTCGCGGTGAGGCTCGGTGGCGTTCCACCGGTCTTTAAGGCCGGTACCGATGAGCAATTCGTTGACCAGGGGGTTGGCCATGCGCGCCAGCTGTTCCTGCAGGCCAAATCGTTTCGTGACGCCGTTTTTCAACACGGAAATCTTCTTCCGGTTGGTTGAGGCATAGACGCCGATGACCGCATTGGGGTCGTCGGTAATATCCGAAATGGGCACTTCGATGGCAATGCTGTTGACGTTGAACCCGGAGAACATGTCGTTGCCGAAGGGATTAAAGTTATCGAGCATATCCTGGGAATCATTCAGAATCGGTGTCGAGCGGAAATTCAGGGTATCGAAAGTGGCGCCGAGATCGATGTAGAAGGTCTCATCACGCTGCCCCGAGAAAACGCGACCGCCATTTTTGAGACTGTAGATTCCCTTCTCCGCCAGCCCCTCATAGTCGGGCATGGTGCGCGGGCCGATGTTGGACGGCACGGCGAACATTACGCCCGTGCCGAGATTTCGACGCATGTTGCCACGCTTTTCAATCACGGAGTAACGCTGACGCAGCCCGAGCCCTTCCGAGCCGGGACCATCCAGCGCGGTGATGCCGGGGGGTAACCCCGTCGCGCCATCCACGCCTGCATAGGCGACCGGCAGGTCGTCGAAGGGCGTCCGCACTTCCGTTTTAAAATTGAATTCATAGACGATATCCTCAGCGACGCCGTCCTGATTCGTATCGAGGTGGATGCGGTAGGCGACACTGTCGTCAAAATTAAAGTAGTTTGGTCCGGCGCTGGGCTCCTGTGCCGGGATCACGTTCATGATGAACACGGCTTTGTCGGGGTCGTTCCAGTTTCTGAATGCATAGACATCGGTAATATCTGCGGTGGGGTCCATGGCAATTGTCGGTGCTTCGCGGTGACTCGCGGCAAACACCGCGTCCGTCGTGGCCGCTCCCAGGGTAAGGCCAAGGACAGCGCAGAGTATTGGATTAGAGCGTTTCATGACAGCCTCCTTTCAGACAGTAGATGGGGGTATAACAACTGATATACGCTCGCAACAAAACCGGTGGATGAAATCGCCATGAAAAATATCCGCCGGCGAAATCATAACCCTTCCAGCTTCTTCCCTGGATGATCCAATGCACTTTCCGGACCGTATAATACTTGTACGCCCGTGCCAGCTAATGCTGACCTCGAATTTTCGATTGAATAACATGGGAGACGGGAATCAGTGGCGGAAGAACATGCCAGCCCGGCGCCACCTTCCTTGGTGGCAAGCACACCAAACGGAGTGCATGCCGTGGGTCAATCCGAGCGCCAGGACCGGTGGAGCATCGACTTGGGCCTCGTGGCGAGGCAGCGGGACCGTGAGGCATTTGAACGGCTTTTCAGGCATTTTGCACCGAAAATCAAGGCGTTTGGCTTGTCGACCGCGGCCCCGAAATGCCCCCATGCATTTGGAGATGAACTGGTTCAGGACGTCATGCTCAAGATCTGGTTGCGCGCCGACCGGTTCGACGCGCGCCGGGCGAGCGCAAGTACCTGGATCTTTGCCCTCGCCCGTAACGCCCGCATCGATCTGCTGCGCAGGCAAAACCGGCACGGAGAACACCTTGACGCCGACTCTGTTTGGCTGGAGGCCGAGTACGGCGAGCCGGTCGTGGATCTGCAACGGGCCCGCGCGCCGCGGGAAGTGAGTTTCGGCCTGAGCCATCTGCCCGCGGAACAGGCGCGTGCGCTGTCTAAAGTCTGCCTGGAGGGCAAAAGCCACGCTAAGGCGGCGGATGAGTTATCACTGCCGCTAGGCACGGTAAAGTCCAGGGTCAGGGTGGCCCTGGCCAAGTTACGAGTGGTATTTGAAACATGAGCGGGTCGATTCAACATCATCCCAAGAGAGATGAACTGGTAGAATACGCCAGCGGGGCCCTGTCGACCGCTCAGGCGTTGTGCGTCAGCAGCCACCTGGATTTCTGCGGCCCGTGTCGCCGCATGGTGGGTCGGGTGGAACGGCTTGGTGGCGCACTGCTGGAAGACCTGAATGGGGTGGCCGTCGAAGAGCGGGCGCTGGAGCAGGTGTGGCAGCGCATCCAGAATGCACCACCGCAAATTGGGCCGGATGTGGCCACCGATCGCAAAGACCCGGTGCCACGGGGGATGGAGTGGACCGTGGTTCTTCAGGGCAGCTTCTCCGATCATGCCGGACTCTATTTGCCGGGCGATTATCTGCGCTGCGAACCCGGGCACGTGCACCTTCCCGTCGCCACGCGCGACAGGGAATGCATTTGCCTGACGGTTCACGACGGCGCGGTCCGCTTCACCGGCTGGTGGCAGCGATGGGTGAATCCATTACTTCGAATAGCGACGTGAGCCGGGCGAAAGACGAATTCGCCTGGTACAGGTATCAGAGGCCGCGCGGCGGATTCGGCGGGTTGGGGGTCTGCAAACTCGCGGGTAGTTGTGATGCGCCGCTAAGATAAAGATCGATTTGCCGGGCCACGTCTCGCCCCTCGCCGATGGCCCACACCACGATGGATTGGCCACGGCTCGCGTCGCCCGCCACGAAAACGCCAGGTACCTCGGACATTTTGTGGTCATCGGTTTTGAGGGTGTTGTGTTCGCTCATGGTAAAACGGTGGTCATGCAACGGCTGGACCTCGGGGCCTTCGAAGCCAATCGCGATCAGTATCAGGTCGGCTGCTATTTCGATACCTTGTTCACGCACGATCTTTGCAACGCGTCGCCCCTGTGCATCGCGCTTCCAGTCCACGCGTTCTGCGGCCAGACCATCAACGCGACCATCGTCGTTGCTATCGACAAAGCCGGAAACACTAATACTAAACAGCTCGCTGCCGCCTTCCTGCAACGCATAGGTTTGCTGATAGGTCAGTGGCTGTTGTGGCCACGGGTTATTGTTCGCCCGTTCTTCCGGTGCGCGCGGATTGATGCTGAACTGCATGATTTCCTTTGCCCCCTGGCGGTGAGCCGTGGCAACACAGTCGGCACCGGTATCGCCGCCGCCAAGCACGATGACCCTCTTGTCCCGGGCGTCAAGGCTGCTACTCACCGGCCGTCCGGCCTGGCGCCGGTTTTCGGTACGGAGATAGTCCATGCCGAATAGTATGCCACCTAGGTCACGGCCCGGCACCGCTACATCGCGGTGCTGAAGGGCGCCAATGGCCAGGCACAGGGCATCGAAATCCTCGCGCAATGCTTCGATGGAAACGTCGACACCCACGTTGACGCTGGTGCGAAATTCAATACCTTCGTCACTCAGCTGCTGCACCCGGCGGGCGACCTGGTGTTTTTCAAACTTAAAGTCGGGGATCCCGTACACCATAAGCCCGCCGACCACGTCATCCCTTTCGAACACCGTGACCAAATGGCCAGCACGGTTCAATTGCTGTGCGGCGGCCAGGCCCGCAGGCCCGCTGCCGACTATGGCTACCCTCTTGCCGCTGCGGTGTGGTGGCGGTTCGGGGACGATCCAGCCTTTCTTCCATCCCATGTCCACAATGGCGCGCTCGATATCCTTGATCGTTACGGGTGCTTCGTTGAGGGCGAGCGTACAAGCCGGTTCACACGGAGCGGGACAGGTGTACCCGGTAAACTCGGGGAAGTTGTTGGTGGCATGCAAGCGGGTCAGCGCCTCGCGCCAGTTGCCACGGAACACCAGGTCGTTCCACTCCGGGATGATGTTGCCGATCGGGCAGCCGCCCATGCAAGTCGGTACACCGCAGTCCATGCAGCGCTGCCCCTGCTCGCGCAGTCGCACCTCGTCCCAGCCGCTGCGGTAGATCTGGCGGTAATCACGAATGCGGGTTTGCGGGTCGCGGTACCCGATAGGCTGGCGACTACGCTTGAGGAACCCGTCCGGGTGGTTTTCCGACATGCCTTCTCCCCTATGCCGCCCGGTCTGATGCTGGCGGTGGCGGCTTGACACGGATATCCTGCCCCTTTGCCAGGTGGTTTGCCACCGCCTCGGCGTACGCATCCGGCACCACCTTGACGAATTTTTCAAGTGACGTTTGCCAGTTTGCCAGTACCTCCCTGGCTATTTCACTGCCGGTATAACTCGTGTGGTTCTCCAGCAGCCGTCGCAGGATGGTTTGATCGCGTTTTTCGCGCACGGGCTCCAGATGCACAAGTTCCCTGTTGAGATGGCGTTCCGCAAGTCTGGCCTCATCGAGAATATAGGCTTCACCGCCGCTCATTCCGGCCGCGAAGTTCTTCCCGATTGGACCGAGAATCACCGCAAT